>NZ_CEXWTU010000240.1:0-4007 GCF_982758155.1 Marinagarivorans sp.
CGCTTAAAGGGGCGCATGCCGGGGCATGTAACGCTTTGAGCAACGAAGGTAAGGAGGTCGAGATCAAGCATTAGTGGGTGAAATATTGTTTCCTCGCCCCTAAAGTGTTTTTAGGTATTCTACGAGATCCCAGCGCTGTGCGTCGTTGAGGGGCGGTAATGTTTCACCGTTGAGTTGTGAGGTACGGCCTGCGGCATATTCATGCCCTGCATTGGAGTTTGCTTGTTGTGCTGTATTAAAGGTGAAGCCGCCAAAACCTGCTGAAATGAAGCCAACTTTTACGGGGTCAAATTCACGTGCGCCAACTTCAAAGGTGTCAGGCCTATAGTTTCCGTTATTGGGATCTTCTGTGCGTTTTTTGGGGAGTAGTAGCTCATATAACGATGGTACCGAGCCGTTGTGTAAATAGGGTGCCGTAGCCCAAATGCCATTCAGTGAGCGCGCTTTGTAGGATAGTAATGAGTTGAAAGGTGCCGCGGTGGTATCTGGGCGGTAGTTGCCATTTTTAATTGTTTTTTCAATTTCATTTTCAGAAACCGATGAGGCCATCATGTAAAGCCAGTCGAGCCAGCGGCGAACAATCCATTTATCGGGATCGGGGGTGGTTAAAACGCCTCGGGTTACGGAGGTGAGGATCATTGCGACGGGGGCTTCTTCTGGAATATAAAGTCCGCCAGCGGGCTGCTGATGAATCGTGTGTTTAAAATTGCCCGATTTACCCGTGTGGTTTACGCTGTTTAAGGCCATTTGGGGATCTGTGCCAATCTCCTCAAGACCAGACATTTTGGCAATAATGACGCGATCCCAGTTGTTGCGATCGATCACTTCATGGCAGCCCAGGCAATAATGCTCGTAAATGAGCTCGCCGCGCGCAGCTTTAGTTTTGTCTATGGCGCCCAAGATTTCCTCTGGCCACTTGGGGGATTTCAAGCGTTGTAGGTGATGCTCTAATCTTCGTAGGTTAACGAGGTCGACAGATGATTTAAAATCTACGCGTTTATGCTTTTTGCTTTGGCCAGAAATTTTTGCGGATAAACTGAATCCCGGATCTTGCGCGGTCCAGTCCAGCGTACCAAACACGCCGATGACTTCGCCCGCATTCCGGCCTAAGGGGCCTGCGCCTGCGTTGCTGGCTATACCGTTCCACTGAACATAATCCGAGTGGGTAATATCCCATAAAAAAGGGTAGCTAACGGGTGCGTTGGGCTCGTTGAATATGAGGTCTCGCAAGCGAAAGAGTTGGGCGCGCGAGAGTGCGGGGTAACCCGGTGCTAGGGATCGTAGGCGGTTGAATATTATGGCGAAACTTTTATTACCGATAATAGTCTCGTCTACACCCTCTAGCACTAAGCTGGCCTGCTTGGGAGAAAGCATGCGGCTGCGGTCTTTGTTTGTGGCTAACAGGAATAGGCTGTGTACTTGTTTCTTGTTGATGACATGCTTAAGGACGCGATTATAGATGCGCCCGAAGGCGTCTAGACGTGCGTAGCCGTATTCCACATCGGAATAGTTGACGCCGTTATAGAGCGCGATAGTGTTAGTCCATTCATCTAGCCCAGCAATGATTCCTTCTTTCTCGTTAAAGTCTCCTTGGCGGGCCAAAACGCGCTCTACGAAGCGTTCTCTCTTCACCGGCTTTTCGAGTGTTTGACGCATACTGTTTTCAAGTGTAATGAGAAAACCGTTTATATCGGCCATGGCGGGGCCGCCATCAATGCGGATAGCATGTGTTTTGTAATTGATTTGCGCGGTATGGCATGCTGCGCAGGTGTATCCAATGTAAGACTTTCCTTGATAGGTGTCTTTTACAAAGCCGACAGGGAGTCCGTCTGGGTTAAAAAATGTCGGTTTTTGCGGGAGGTAGCGGTATTTGTCGATTAAGGTATTGTCGCGGAATAGCTCGGAAGTGTCGGGCTGCTCCAGCGCCATAAAGAAGTCGTACGGTATTAGGTTGGAACCTTGTGTGGTGTTGTAAAACCACAGGCTATCGGCGTTGTCCCAGCCTTGATCTAAATAATCCGGTGTTGCGTAGCTTTCGCCTAGCGCCCCGTTGCTTATGCCTATGGCCCCTCGGTTGGGGTCCCCGTCCCAGCTTTGGTAAAGCTTGCCTATAGATAGGGTTATCAGCATCGCACTAGCAATACCTAAAGAGAATAGCGTTACTGCTCGTGTGTATCTTTTAACAAAGCTCATGAGGCTAAGTAGTAGGCTAATCATGCGGAGTCCTTTTGCGCTCAGTCGCTTAGTTGCAACCTTCATTAATGGTGTTGGCTTAAGTATAGCAGCGCCCCTGCCGGCTATCATTGCGCGCGGAGCTGTCGACTACAGGCTCTATTTATTCCGTAAAGCCGGGAACATGAGAGCAGGAGCAGTCTGCGAATGCGGTGGTGTCTATATTTTGGCACAAATGCAGGTGAAAATTATTTTCGGCTAAAAAGTGACCAATTTCGCACACGGAGAGAGGGTTGGTTCCTCGCAGTTTTGTTGATTGAAATTTATACTACCCGGATTGTTTTTAAGCATTTCTAGGTGTGAATTATGTTGTTTCCGTCTTGTCAGGTTGTTGCTCTTCGTTTTGGTGTGTTGGGTTTATCTATGTTGTTATTGGGAGGCTGTGAGGATTCTGGCTCTCAAGGTTCGGGTGCGCCCTTAACCGGCAGCGATATCGAGGTGAGCCCTAAGGCTGGAGGAAGCAATATTGCGCTGGTCAGCTCGGTAAAAGTGCGATTCGCCTCTGATGTTGCGGTTGCTGGCGATACGAGCGAATTACGTTTGTTGGTGGATGGCAAACCTGTTGCCGGCGATGTCATCTACAGCGAGAAGCAGTACCAGCTTACTTTTCAGCCACTTGAAGCGTTAAAGCCTAATGCCCGCTACAGCGTGGAGTTGATTGATGTGTTGACCTATGAGGGCGACGTTGTTCCAGCGCAAACTTGGTCTTTTGAAACGACTGATGTAGTCGGAATGACGGCGCAATGGGTGCTTGATAGCTGTATGTCGTCAGATGATATTACTCAGTTAGCGGCAATTAATGTGGAGCGTGCTAAAGGAGTGGCATGTGACGGCTTACCGGTATCACCGGCACCGGCGCTATCTTGGCATTGCGATTTGGCATCTGTAGCGTATGAGCACTCGGCAGATCTGGCCCGAATGGGGATGCTAGGCAGCATTAGTAGTAATGGCAAAGGTGCGACTGAGCGCGTTAGTGAGGTTGGCGTTGTATGGCGCGGTGTTGCAGAAAATACTTTCGTGACGGCTGCCAGCAATAATACTGCAGAGGTTCTTAATACGGCATTGAGCAATGCTCAGCAGTGTGAGAATTTGTTGAACCCTCTGTTAACGCACATTGGTGTTGCTGCTGCATCGTCGGTTGATGGGCGGGAGAGTGCGTTTTGGGTTCAGTTGCTGGTGCAACAATAGGCCTATCTATTAGCCCGCTGAGGGGGAAGATACTACCGTCTAATCGAATGGTTGGTTAAATAGTAGACACTGGCCGGCTACCCCCTTATTGTGAAAGTAGGGTCTAAATTTGACATGCTTTTACTGAGGTTATCGCCCATGGTGTTCCCCAAAATGCGACTTTCACTATCTTCTGACTCTTCTGAGCCTACGGAGATTAGCACCTTGGCGCACTTGGCCTTAGAGTTGGGGCAGTGTGAAAATTTTGATCACCTTGCCGCTAGTCTACAGGCTGGTTTGGAGCAGGCGGGGTTTCAGGGGTGCTTCTTGATGAGCTGCTTTGGCTTTAACCGAGAAACCCGTTTTGGTCGATGGAAAAGTCGGTATGTTTTCCCTTTGCGGTCAGATTTGACGGAAGTTAAGCCTGTTTTGACGGTTCGGGATGACCTTATCATTGTCAGCAGCGGTTATTTCACGCTCGTTGTAGGGCGTGCAGCGCAGCAGTTAGAAAAAAACGATTCTCTTCAGAGTCATTTGCTGATGCTGGGGGAGAGTACTCGGCTTTGGGTTAAGTCGTATACGGCGCAAGTGGATCATCAAGAAGCACC
>NZ_CEXWTU010000240.1:4017-7278 GCF_982758155.1 Marinagarivorans sp.
TAATCATCGCAAGGCGAGCTGCCAGCAATTGCTGGAAATCGTTCGCCAGTTGGATCAGTCGGGTCGGGATCTAACTAGCGGCCACAATCGAATGTTAACCTCTATTAATGCAGGGCCGCCTGAACATATCGCTCGGCTAGCGCTAAGCGAAAAGGAGATGGAGGTTGTTTTGGATGAGTTCGATGAAATAGGCCGAGCTTACACGATTTTTACGAAACAGCAGATGGAGTTAAACCGCCAGCTAAAGGAGCAGGTGCGCTCAATTGCTGGTTTTTTGTTGCCGCGCGAGCAACATTAGGTATCGGGTCTCTATGGCCTAGATAGTCTCGTCTTAATTCTCCCGCCTCAGATCAATGCCGACATTGCCATTGTCCCGCGTGAGGGGGTCTCCACATTCTGGCTTAGTGCCGCTGTATTTGCCGGTAAGGTGTATCGGCGCGCGGAGTTTGCCTGTTAGAATGTTGCCGGATATTGACCTAAAGTAATAAGGGACGAGGAAACAATATTTCATCCACTAATGCTTGATATCGACCTCCTTACCATCGTTGCTTAAAGTGTTACATGCTTCGGTAACCGCTTCATACGTTACCCTGCAGACCTATTTTCCATATAGGCTCCGGCATGCGCCTCTTTAAACGCCTTGATAAGAAAGTCGATCTCTTCGCTTAATCGGATAAGCTATTATTGCTTCAACCCTAAAGTCTAGACATCTATACCTTGTTAGAGAGATAAGACTATGACCAAGCGTATTGTTTGCGCTGTTGCCTTGGCTGCAGCGATATCAATGTTACAAGGGTGCGCCGACACCCCAGTTTACAAGCGTGGCAACTTAGCAAAACCCGAAATGGGCTGGGCTCCGGACCCTATGGAAGCTGGACTGCAAAAGCATATATATTTCGCAAAAGAAGCATCCTCTGGTGGTGCGGAAGCGGCAGGCGGAGGTTGTGGCTGTAACTAAGCCCAAATTAACTATGACTAAGATAATAAAAAAGCAAAGTACTTCTTCCCGCTTAATGGCATTGTCGGCAGCCGCCGTTGCCCTGCCGGGAATCAGTGCTCAGGTTCAGGCGTCGGCACCTACCGAAACGGTTATCGGTTATCGATATACGTCTTATAACGAAAGCACCTTGGATGCTGATGATGTCGCGAGCGGCGACCTTGGCCGTTACGATATTAATGTTAATCAGTGGAGTTTGTTAACTCCCTTGGGGTCGCATTGGTCGTTGGCCGTTAATATTCAAGATGAAACATTATCGGGCGCATCGCCATGGTATGTGCAGCCTAAAGATCTCGGTGATGGCGAGGTTGATTACAATACACCTCAAGTTGTGATGTCTGGTGCCTCCCCGGGTAGTGAGAATGGCAATCTCATTGGTATTGATGAGCACCGAACCGACGCCAGCGTGGCGACATCCTATTACTACGATGGCGGTTCTGTTTCTGGCAATATCGCTGCCTCGACCGAGGATGATTACGAATCCTTTAGTTTTGGGTTATCGACTGAGCGCGAATTTGATAAAAAACAAACAGTCGTCGCAACGGGCTTTAGTTATTCTGACGATAGTATTTTTTATGAAGATGACACGCGAGTCGTCAAGCGCAATACCAGCGACCCTTTGCCGGATAATGCGGGCAAGACAAATGCATCCTTTTTTGTCAGCGCTTCGCGTATTCTTGGGCCAAATAATATTATTTTGGGCGGCATCAGCTTTGCGACCAAAGAGGGGCATTTAAGTGATGCCTACAAGCGGTTTGATAAGCGCCCACAAGAAAAAGATTCCTACACCCTAAACTTATCTTACCGGCATTATGTAAGGTCAATTCAAGGGGCTTGGCATTTCGATTACCGCTATTACGATGATACTTGGGGTGTTGCTTCTAATACGTTTAGTGTTGCGTTGTATAAGAAGTGGGAAAAGCTACAAATTGTCCCCTCCATACGCTATTACGGCCAAAGCGCAGCGACTTTTTATGATGTTTATTCGCTGTATCGTAAAGACGGTATTCCAGCGAGTGAGAACAACGGTAAGGATTATGCAAAATGGAATTATTATTCTGATGATGCGCGCCTATCGGATTACGCCTCGTTTGCTTTCGGTTTAAAGCTTGTCTTTAAGCAGAAACCTGTAGATTGGATATTGGGCATAGAGTATTACATGGCTGATGAAGAATTTTTGCCAGGCAATTCCGACTATTTGTCTCACCCCGGTATGATTCAGTACACGCGTTTTACCTTTGGTGTTGATCACCGTTTTTAATGGCTCATTTTAGTGTGCCTTTTAAGGCGATGGGTACGTTTTGCCAGATTCGGTTAGTGGCAGAATCCCAGTTGCAGGCTGAGCAAATAGCTCAGCCTGCAATATCCCGAATATCTATTCTTGAAAATCGTTACTCTCGTTACATTCCTTCTAGTTTAATTTCTCGCATCAATGCTAATGCTGGTCACCATCGTGTTGACCTCGACGAAGAGTCGCGTGCGTTATTTACCTATGCTGCCAGTGCCTTTGAGCAAAGTAGTGGGCTTTTTGATGTTACCTCCGGCATTTTGCGTAGGGCATGGAATTTTCGAAAGGTTGGGCCTGAAGCGACGCTACTGGTTGATAATGCATTGCCATCACCTGAAGCGCTTGAGGGGTTGTTGTGTTGTTCTGGCTGGGCAGGTGTTGAATGGAGTGGCGGGGCGACTATTCAGTTACCTGCGGGTTTTGAAATAGATTTTGGCGGTTTTGTTAAAGAGTATGCTGCAGATAGTGCTTTAGCTATTTTACGTGAAGGGGGTGTCTCGGCGGCAATGGTTGATATGGGCGGTGATATCGCTGCTTTTGGTGCGAACTGGCCCATTGCGATAAAGAACCCTCGTGAGCCGAAAACAAAGGTGGCGCAATTAAATTTACATAAAGGTGGCTTAGCGACAAGTGGAAATTACGAGCGCTTTTTTATGTTAGATAATAAACGCTATAGCCATATTTTAAATCCATTTACCGGCTGGCCAATAGTTACGCCGGCTAGCGTGAGCGTAGTGGCTGATAGCTGTTTGGTGGCGGGTACGGTAAGCACTGTGGCGATGCTGGCCGGGGAGGAGGGCTGCTTGGAAACTTTAGCGTCTTTTGAATTGCCGTTTTGCTGTGTTTTTAATGATGGTCGCGTGGTAGAGTGTTTTTAGGGGCGAGGAAACAATATTTCATCCACTAATGTTTGATCTCAGTATCCTTACCTTCGTTGCTCAAAGCGTTACATGCCTCGGTAACTGCTCCATGCGTT
>NZ_CEXWTU010000241.1:0-1590 GCF_982758155.1 Marinagarivorans sp.
TCGTCTAAGCGGTCGCCTCCGGTAAAGCGTCGCTTGCGAAACAGTTGGTCGTAACCAAAGGTGAGCGGGGATGTATCGAAGTTCACATCTTGGCCGTCATCGGTCACATTAAACAATTTTTCGTGATCGGTGTATTGGCGAAACAGGTAAAACAAGCGGGGTTCCAACGTTTGCTGGCCGTTGCCGTTTTCAAACACCAAGCCGCTATCTAAGCTGGCGTAATGCGTTGATAGTGCTGGCGTGCTGTCGGCGTCACTGCGCAACTGTGTTTCGTCGAGGTGATAGCTCATGCCCTGGATGCCCATACTCGGCTTAACGAAACCCCAGCTGGTATCACGTTGATAGTTGATCTGGTAATCGATGCGTGCACGATCACCCGTAATAATGGTATTGCCATTACTTAAACGTTGTTTGTCGCTGTGAGCAAAGCTGACGTACTCGTGATACAAGCTTGTGCCGAAATCACCTAAGCGATAATTGCCTTCGGCCTGGATTTGCGGCAGGCGGCGGTACGAATCATCCACGTCGACCAGTAAATTTTGTGCGTTATACGCATTGGCTGAGACATGCCAGTTGGTAAAGTCGTAGCCGAATTGAGCGGATTGCGTCAGATAGGTTTCATTGGCTACATTGAAGCTGGCGGCAGGGAGATCGCGCAGGAAGTCTATGTCACTAACTTCACCGTAACTAATATTGCTATACCAAGGTTGCTGAAAACCACCACGGTGATCAAATTGCATTAGCCAGCGGGTTTCATCCTTGTGCGGTCGCAATGTTTCTTCTGTTGCTGCGCCGCTCGCAATTAAAGCTTCTTCGTCGCTATTGTTGCCTCCACCATCTTTAGGTAAGGCAGAAAACTGTGCAATATTTTCACTGGTATAACCAAGGTGACGATACTCTAGTTCTAGCATGGCGCCGCGACCGGCCACGTAACGCGGGGTAATGGTGGCATCTTGGTTGGGGGCAATATTCCAATACCAAGGCTGGGCAATATCTAAACCGCCATCAACCGTACCGATGCTGGGCGTGAGCAAGCCGCTTTGTCGCGAGTTACCCAGTGGAAACCTTATATAGGGTGTGTAGAGGATAGGGAATCCCCCCACGTAAACGACGACATCACGGCCATAACCCTGAAGTGATTCTGGGTCGAGAGTCAGGCGTTTGCCGGCAAGTAGCCAAGCTTTATCATTAGGCTCGCAACTGGTAAAGGTACCGTCTTCGAGTATGAGCTTACCTGACGGCGCGTGTGCTAAGCGGCCAGCGGTGCCGCGCATATGACTGTCGTGGGCGACGAAGCTACCGTTTGTGAATTCGGCTTCGTTGCCGACCATGTTGACACTTGCGCTCTCACCGGTAATCAAGCTACCGGTTTGGCGAATGAAAACATCCCCAGTCATGGCGGCTTTTTCAGTGGTTTTGTTGAACAGCATGTGGTCCGCTTGGATAACACGCGTGCCTTGCTGAACGCGCACACCATCACCGAGTTCTATGTGCGTTTCGTTCATATCAGCGCTGCCCGCTTCTATTTCGATTAGCGTGTTGGCGGGGTCTGGTGCTGGTTGATTGGCAAAGGGGTCGACGTAGGTGCCG
>NZ_CEXWTU010000241.1:1600-7237 GCF_982758155.1 Marinagarivorans sp.
CAGGCTGGCTTTAAAAGTCGCTGTTGTTCAAGCGAGAGTTGATCTCGTGGCTGCCAATCCATTTCGGCGGCGGTTTCTGATTGTGCAGCGGCACTGCTACCCATAACGAGTATCAGTCCGAACAGTTTTGTTAGCTGACCCCTAGCCATACGCAAGCGCATAAGCGGCTGCGTCATGGGTATTTTAAAGGGCTTTGCGTTGTCGCAAGCATTGGGGTTAGGCATACTGCAGGGTCTTTTGCGGCTCATCTAATTATCTTGGGCGCAGATTGTAATGGCGCGCACTGCTGAATGAAACAGCAAAAGTGCATAAACCTTGCTTGGTGATTATTTCTTATGTCCATTTATGAGTCTTTGGCCGCTTGGGTCGACCAACAGCTAGCTTTGCGATCAATGCCTGCCGCAGTGCTGAAACCGATAGTCGGCGATGCTGGTTTTCGGCAATATTACCGCTTGGCAACCGAAATGCCGTTATTGGCTGTATATGGTCCGCCTGATATTGAAAAGCATCAATCCTTTGTTCAAATTAGTGAGCACTGGCAAAAGCTCGGTGTTCCCGCGCCGCAAATTGTTGCTTATGATTTCACGAAGGGTTTTTTGTTGATTCAGGATTTTGGCGCTACTTCTTTAAGTGATGTGCTAAAAACGCAGAAAGAGAATGATCTGGCTCTCAGTGCATGTTATCGCACAGTTTTAGCACAATTGCGCCCATTACAGGTGTCGCCGCCGGAGGATTGGTACCCCCGTTATGATTGTCCTGCGCTGCAAGCTGAGCTCGATTTATTCATCCCTTGGTTCATTGAGAAACTGTTGGGCTATGAGCTATCAAATAATGAGCGGAAAATGCTACAAGCATTATTTGATCGTTTAATTGAAGAGGCCTTGGCGCAACCACAGGTAATTGTGCATCGCGATTTTCACTGTCGCAACATTCACCTTCAAGATGAGACGTTAGAGCGCTTGGGCTTTATTGATTTTCAGGATGCTGTTGTTGGCCCCGTGACTTACGATATCGCCTCACTTTTGAAAGATTGTTATCAGTGCTGGCCATCCACTTTTGTGCGCGCGCAAGCTCTTAATTATCGTGAGACGTTACCAGTGCATTTGCAAATGGCTAGCGCGGAAACCTTCTTAGGTGCGATGGATACCATTGGGTTGCAGCGCCACTTAAAGGTGCTGGGAATATTTGCGCGTTTATATTTAAGGGACGGTAAAGCGCAGTACTTGCAAGACTTGCCGTTGGTTGTTGCGTATGTTCGCCAGACCCTCGCGCAATATGATTATTGTCAGCCAGTGGCGCAGTGGTTCGAAGAGCAACTAATGCCGCTTATACAAAAACAGCCTTGGTATCGTTCAGTGGAAATTCAGCCGTGAAAGCTATGATCTTAGCCGCTGGTAAGGGTGAGCGCATGCTGCCCCTAACGCGAACCTGCCCCAAGCCGTTGTTGCAAGCTGCAGGACAGCCGCTACTCGAACACTGGTTGCAGCGCATTGAAGCCGCGGGGGTGAGAGATATTATTATTAATACGGCTTATTTGGGTGAGCAAATTGAAGCTTATATCCTCGCCAGAAACGGTTTGGCCACTGTAACAATTAGCCGCGAAGTCGAACCTTTAGAAACGGGAGGGGCGTTATATATGGCGCTCCCTCTTATCGGCGATGCTCCATTTCTACTGGTGAATGGCGATGTGTTTTGCGATGTCGATTTGAGTGCGGTGATAGCGCGCGCAGAGGTTGAACCCGCGGGAGCTTATTTTGTGCTGGTGGACAACCCCGCGCACAACCCCAGCGGTGATTTCCTGTTGGCCGCAGACGGTTATATTCATGACAAAGAAGGGTTGGTGGGTGGGGCGCAAGCGTTAACTTTTTCGGGCGTTAGTGTAATGAGCCCTGACATGGTTCGCCAATATCCCGATTGTCGGCAAAAATTTCCATTGCGAGAAGTTTTTGATTGGGCGCTGGCTAGGCATGTAATTCGTGGTGAACACCATCTTGGTTATTGGTTGGATGTGGGTACGCCAGAGCGATTAACGCAGCTTAATGACTATTTAAGAGAGGATGCATAATGGAAGCCTATGAGGGTTTGGTAGCAACGCTGGCGTTAACCATGGGGGCTAGCTGGGCCAGCGGTATAAATTTGTATGCGGTGTTGTTAGTGCTGGGTTTTGGTGGCGCAACAGGCAATATTGATTTGCCAGCGGATTTGCAGATACTCGAAAACCCGCTGGTGTTAGCTGCAGCCGGTTTGATGTATTGCGTGGAGTTCTTTGCCGATAAAATACCGGGGGTAGACACTGGCTGGGATGCGATACACACCTTTATCCGGATTCCAGCTGGCGCTATGTTGGCGGCGGGCGCTGTCGGTGACGTGTCTCCTGTCATGGAGCTAGCGGCCGCAATTGTTGGTGGAGGCTTGGCCACAACCAGTCACGCAACTAAAGCCGGTACGCGCATGCTCATCAATACTTCGCCAGAGCCTGTATCGAATTGGGGAGCCTCATTCACTGAAGATATCTTGGTGTTGGGCGGTTTATGGGCGGCTTTGAATCACCCTGGCGTTTTCTTAGTGTTACTGTTTTTGTTTATTGTTTTGGCCATTTGGATACTGCCTAAATTATGGCGTTTGCTAAAATATATATTGCAAAAAATACGGGCTTTTTTTGGCGGTGAATCCCCAGAACCGATATCTGCATCTACAGCAAGCTTTGCGGGCGATGTTTTGCCGGCTCCGAATGGGCGTGGTGACACGGTATCGGAGCTTGAGCGTTTAAAGGCTCTACGTGACAGTGGTGCGATAAGTGAAGGCGAGTTTGTCGCGGCAAAGAAAAAACTGTTGGGTGGCTAGGGGTTTGTGCTCTTAAAATAATTTAGCCAAGAGCACGGGTACCGCGGTTTCTACACGTAAAATACGATTGCCCAGCTGTACCGGGCTAAACTGATTTTCAATAAATGTGTCCACTTCGGTGGGAGTGAATCCACCCTCGGGGCCGATGGCAAGTACCGAGGGTTTTACGGGTAGCTGCGCTGCGTTAGGGTAGTTGCCTGGGTGAGCAATAATTTTCTGTTGCTGCAGCATAAGCGGTAGTTGTTCGTGAACAAATGGTCGCCACTTTTTGTGCTGAATGAGTTCCGGCATTTGCGTTGCCTTGGCTTGTTCTAGTCCCAGCATCAGTTGTTCGGCAATGGCGTCCTCTTTTAATAAAGGCGTTTGCCAAAAACTTTTTTCTACACGTTCGGTATGAATTAAATGCAGCTTTTTTACCCCCATGGTCGCAATGGTTTGCAGGCTTCGCTGCAACATGCGTGGTCGGGGTAAAGCCAGTATTAGCTCAACATCAATTTGTGGTGGGGGTGGGGCGGTTAGCTCTATGTTTGTGAGTGTTACGGAGTTTTTGTCGATCGCATGGATAGTCGCTGTGCCGACATTACCATTAATACCGCCAACGGTAAGTCTATGATTAATCGGTAGCTTTAAAACCCTAATGATGTGCTCTGCCCGGTAATCATTGAGTACAACTTGTGCGTTGTTAATTTTATCACTTGTGCGAAGCAGCAATAGGTTCATGCGTAAGAATCATCGAGTTTAACAGTGAAGTTGCTAGCGTACTGAGGCTGTAGAGTGGCGCTAGGAGGGCGAGATACTAGGGTTTTATTCGCTTGGGCGACTAAGGTGTTTTGCGCGAATAAAGTCACTGTGTGCAACATGAATAAGATCGGCCACTTTACGAATGACATATTCTTCGTATTTGTCGAGTTCGCCATCGGCATAGGCGATACGCCACATACCTGCAATCAAATCAAATTTATCTTGTGCTGAACAGTGTGTATTCACTTGTTGAGTGAATTGGTACATGGAAGTTGCTTCCAGGCATTCGTTCTGTGCAAGTGTAATCAATTCTGCACTTTGTTGGCTTGGAATAGCGAAGCTGTCTTCGAGCACGCGCTGCAAGCAGGCGAGTTCTTTCGCATCGAATTCATTGTCAACAATGGCGACTTCAATCAACAGTGCCGCACAGGCGAGGCGTTTTTGCTCCTCGCTGAGTGCGGTGTTGGATTCAGGCCGCATTTCGGCCTGAAAAATGTCGAGTATTTTCGACAGCATAATAGACGACTTAGCCTTTCTTCGAGGCTAAGAAGTTCTCAAGGTTAACCATGTCAACAACAAAGCGACGGATGCCGTCGGCTAGTTTGTCGGTTGCCATGGCATCTTCGTTGTTGCTAAAGCGGTACTGTGCTTCGGTCTCGATGATGCGCTCGCCGCCAGATTTGCCTTCAGCGCTTAATGCGCACTCTAAAGTGCCTTCGTCTTTTTGGAGCTGATCTAAAAGCGCAGGGCCAATCGTCAAACGATCACAACCCGCAAGGGCTTCGATTTCACCGATGTTACGGAAGCTTGCGCCCATAACAACAGTATCGTAACCGCAAGATTTGTAGTAATCGTAAATTTGAGTAACAGACTGAACGCCTGGATCTTCAAGAGGAGCATATTCTTTTTTGTCGGTATTGGCTTTGTACCAATCGAGAATACGGCCAACAAAAGGAGAGATTAAGAATGCGCCTGCATCGGCACAAGCGGCAGCTTGGCTGAAGCTAAACAGTAATGTTAGGTTACAGTTAATGCCTTCTTTTTGCAGAACTTCAGCGGCTTTAATGCCTTCCCAGGTCGACGCGAGTTTAATTAAAACACGGTCTTTACCAATGCCAGCTTGCTCGTAAAGCTCGATTAAACGATGCGCTTTAGCGATAGATGCTTGGGTGTCGAAAGACAAGCGAGCATCAACTTCTGTTGAAATTTTGCCCGGTACAATTTTGAGGATTTCACAACCAATCGCTACTGCTAAGATGTCACCCGCATCGGCGATATCTTTACCGCGAGCTAAAGCGTCTTGTACTAAAGGCGCATACTGCTCTAATTGAGCGGCGCTATACAACAATGATGGGTTAGTTGTCGCATCAACGGGCTTGTACAGTTTGATCGCTTCGATGTCGCCAGTATCGGCAACAACGTTAGAGAATTTTTTAAGTTGTTCGAGCTTGTTAGTCATGGAGTTCCCCTATTGCATGAGGCGCGTATTATGGGCATGTCAGAGCACTTTCGCAATCTGAACGGAAGTACCAGTTTTGTTAGTTTGTTCCCGACGCCTGAATATAGGCCTCGCGGCTTGCTTGGTGGGCTTGCATTTGGTCCAAGGCTTCTTGTAAAACAGCGGGTGTTGCGTCTTTGGGGCTGGCGTTGTCGCTTAAAAAACGGCGAAATAGGCGCCCGCCGTGTTGCGCGGCATAAATTCCTAAAATATGCCGCGACATATGATGCAGGCGAACGCCTTGTTTGTGTTGCTGCCAGCAATACTGGATAAACTCGGCCAGAATATCCTCGCGGCTACAGGGCGGTTGGCCATTAAAAAGCAGTGCATCGGCATCAGCAAAAGCGTAGGGGTTGTGGTACATCTCGCGGCCCACCATCACGCCGTCCAGGTAGTCTAACTGTTGCTGGCATTGCTCGAGTGTATTTAAACCGCCGTTCAAAACAAAAGTATGCTGCGGATAAAGCTGCTTAAGTGCGTGGACAGTTTCATATTGCAGGGGAGGGATTTCGCGATTTTCTTTAGGGCTTAAGCCTTTTAGCCATGCCTTACGC
>NZ_CEXWTU010000242.1:0-7233 GCF_982758155.1 Marinagarivorans sp.
TCTTGGCTTGGGCGATGGGCCATTTTTTAGGGTCATGTGGTTTGAAGTTGCCATTTTTATCGCGCTCCGGCAAGGGCAGGCAGTAGGGTTGGGGGCCTAACGGTGACCGATAGGTTTTGCCCTCTGGGTAGGTGCGGCAGCTTAGGCGAATATCGATGCTTTTAGAGTTACGGGCTTTTAGTAGCGGGTAAAGCGCGCTTTCGTGAAAGCTTAGGCTAAAACCGGTGCCGTTACGCTCTAGCTCGCAATGGGCGAGGTTGTTAAAAAAGCTTTGAATGGCCGCTTTTACCTCGGGATGATTATGGGCGGCGGGGTTTAGGGGTTGGTAGGGGCTTAGTTTTTGGCCATTGGCGTTGTCTCTAAACTCTAAGGTAATATCCCGTTCACCTTGTGGCGGTAATTGGCCGGTGGTGAGGTTAAAGTGCACAGTAGTTTCCGCCGAAATAATGGGATTTGACGGGTTGGGGTTGTATTGGATTGGGGACGAATGGATGGTGCCGAGCGTGTCGCGGTAGATAGTGTCGTGCTGGGTGTTGACTTTTGGGCCAGCAATAAGGTTTTGCAAGTCTTGCAGGGCGAGGTCGGGGCGTTTTAGCCATAATGCGCCTTGGTCGCCATTACCGGCATTAGTGCCCCAAGGGCTGTTGGTTAACCAGGCTTCTAAAGGTTTGTCGCTAAACAGCATAATAATACCTGCGCCTGCGAGTACTAGTGCAACCCCAATAAGCGCTAGGCCACCGCTGCCAATCGTTAGACCAAAGAGAGTGGCAATTGTACCTGCGCCCAGCATGTCGGCGAAGGCGGCGCCTGCCAGCAGTAATGCCCCCCCCGCTAACAGTCCATTGCCCCAAGCGGCGCCGGCATCGCCCCTTCTTAGGGCTTGAACGGTGTCGTAGATGGCAATGCCAGCGGTAATTAAGCTGGCCACTAGGTTAAGCCGTGCCGCCCATTTTGCCACTAATATTCTGGCAGCTAAATTATCGCCCAATACATGTTTTGCGACTTTACCACCGACTTGTTTTTGGGGGCTATTAAAGTTTTTTATCTGGGCCTGCGTCACTTCACCAAATTTGGCAGCGTTTATTTCTTTTTGAATTGATAGTACAGCGGCGGCAAGGTCGAAGACAGCGCTGGTTAAGTTCATAAATGAGGGTAAATCGGGTGCGCTTGTAAATTTATTCAGGCACATATGTAAATTAATTACCTCAAAAACACCCAGTAGCGCACTTAAACCTTTTTGGCCATCTAACAGGCGGTCGGCGCTAATTTTTTCATTGGCGTTAAAGCGGGTTATTAGCCGTTCCACTTCGTCTTGCTGTGTTTTTAATTGGCGCTCTAATTTGTTAACTTTATCGAGGTTATCACCGGTTTTTTGGGCATTTTTAATGGCTTGGTGCAGCTCTTGTTCTTGTTTTTTGATGGTGTCGGCAAGGGCGTTGAGTTTAATCGGTTGGCCCTGAGTGCTGGCAATGTGCATTTGGTAAACGGTAACCAGTTCTTTGCTGTGCTCTGCTAGGGTACCTTGGGCCACCGTGAGCGTGCGCAATTGGCTTTTTAAGTCGCTATCTAGGTTTAATAGGCTATCGATACTGACGGCAAAATCGCGGCTGCCTTTTAGGCTGGCATTAATGCCTTTGTTGGTGGCGCTGGTGGTTTTAAGGGTTTTGAGGTTTTTAATCGCGTTTTCGTGTATTTGTTTAGTAAAGTTAGGGTTCAGTGGGCTTAGGTTGCTGTGGCTGCCACCGGTTGCGAAGTAGTCGCTCACGGGCATAGTTACCGCTTGAAGGGTGCCTGGGCTTGCGGCACCGGCCAAGCGCATTACATTGAATAGCGCATGGCGCTTGGCGGCACCTAAAGTGACATTGCCTGTGCGCGAGGCTTGTTTTTGCAGTTTCGCTAGAGCGGTTTGGGCGGTGGTATATTCGTTTTGCGCCTTGCTAAAGGCCAGCTGCAGCTGGCCGTAGCGGGCTTGTTCAACTTTAAGTTGTTTAAACAGGTTAGCTTGGTTATCACTGGGGATTTGATTGTATTTTGTTAGCTCTTGGTTGTATTGCTTCCAGTGCTGATCAAGCTCGGCTTTGGCTGTATTGACGGCTTTTTCGCGCTCCTGTAAAGCCCGCCCTGCAGCGGTGATTTGGCGCTTGGTTTTATTGATGTTTTTGTTGATTTTACTTAATTCTTTTGTCGCATTTGTACCGATCTTGTAAAGGCTAGAGGTTGTCGTTGGTAGGCCAAGGGCTTCCTTGGTGACGGTAAAAGTAAAAAGAAGCTCTACAAGACGGCGAGAGACTTGGAAGGTATTGCCTGGGTCTAGGGCGGCTTCGGTATCGCGTAGTTGGGCAATTTTTTGAATATCAAAATACGGACTAAATTGTGGCTCGGCATTTTGTCTGTAGTCTTCTAGCTCGTCGCCTGTAAAGGCGGGGAACAGTACGCGGTGTATTGGGTGGTTGGGCTTGATGGGGTGTTGCCCTAATACGGTGAGTAGTAAATCTTCGCCTTGGTCGCTGTTGCTGATGCTATCGGTTTCGGCTTTATTCAGGCCTAAATATTCAAATTGCTGGCAGGCACTACCAGAAAGCGCCGTAAGTAAGTCGTGCAGAGGGTTTTTGATATCGGTGTAGTTGGTGTCGCGGTGGTAGCCGTAATCTTCAAAACATTTTATGTAGGCGTCTTTTTGGCTGAGTGCCACCAATTGATTACGCAGGGTGACAATTTCACGGGCCAACTTTATCAGGGTATTGTAATGAAAGAATTCTTTAAATTTGGGCTGGTTCAGCTCGGACTGACGCCATTTTTTTAAATCTTGATAATAATCGAGTGCTTTATTTTCGGCGGGTGTTAAAGGCTTATGTTGTTGCGCCGCTGATAGCGTCTCGGACATGTGGTCTGTTTCGGCAAAAAAAGTGCCTGCAATGGCGGAGGCTAGTTTAAATTGCTCTTTTTTGAAGGGCACCGGCTGGGCATTACCGGGGGTAATGCCTTGGCTTTCGGCCATAAGTGCCGCCATGGCAATTTTGCACGACAGTATTTCTTGGTTGGCCACATGAGCTTGGTATAGGGCGTAATTAATTACCGGTGTATAGGTGTTGGCGGGTTCAAAGTGCGCTAAGTGTTCCTGCGCTGTGGTGGGCCCAACGCTTGTTTTCATCCCATCTTGTTTGCTGCCATTGGAATAGCAGGGCTTTTGGTTGTCTAGGTCTAACTTGTGCAGGCGCGCGCTACGAAAGCTTGCTGCCGCAACGGTATCAGGGCACTCGGCCATGGCGGGTTGTTCGCCGACTTCGGCGCGAGGGTCCTGCGGATTCATCCCGCCTAACTTCAAAATTTGGTCCCACGACCATTGGGTATAAGAAAATCCAACCTCGACAACGGTTTTTTTGTAGTTAAGTTTAGTGGGGGCCAATACGCTTTTAAGGCTGGGCCCGGTCGGCAAGCGTTTGTATTTGTTTTCTTTCCAGTGATTAGGGCCTTTACTGGCTTCTAAGTTGATGTCTTTGACAGTGCTGGGTGCGGTGTCATCATTGCCTGTGGCTGGAATTGTTTGTAGTTCGCGCCATAAATAACCATCGACAAAAATATACAGGTAACCGGCAGGCAGCTCACCGCCATCAAGCGTGCTGCCTTTGCTTGACATAGTCGCGTTTAATTGGGGGGTAATTGAGGTTAGCTCGACGCCAAAAACGCTGTCTTTTTTGGTGTAAGTCGGCAAACAATTAAAACCCGCTTTAAGGTCTGTGCCTGTGCTATCTGGGATGGTAATGTAAAGGACATCAGTCTCGATGATGGGCGCAGCAATAGGATCTATAAGAACAATGTTGTTGTTTTGGTTAAGGACTAATGGCTGTGTTTTGGCCGTTTTTTTAGCGGCCGGTATGGCGAGTACATCCCCAATTTTAATATTGTCTTTTGAACCCCGTTTTTTAAAAAGCTCGGCGTTATCGGGGTAATTAAATATTTCATCGGACGAGCGCAACGAAAATTTATGGGCAATTTTGCTGAGTGTATCTCCTTGGGCGACCGTGTACTGGCTCATGTTTAACTCCCGTAAACATCTGTTAATTTGGCTTGGGTTTTGGGGCCTGGTATACCGTCTACTTGTAATCCGTGGGCTTGTTGAAAGGCTTTAATACCTGCGCGTGTTTTGGGACCATTTTGGCCATCTACGGTGCCGCAATCAAAACCTAGTGCATTACATCTGGCTTGTACGCCGCTTAGTGCAGTTACTGGGTCTAGGTGGCCGAATTGCAGCGTAATGGTGTTTTGAATGTTTTGCCCTTGCTCGTCGTAAATCTGCATTTCGCCAGAATCTGGCATGCCGTCTTCTAGGGTGAGTTTAATATTACCGGTAGCGCTGGTGGTGAGCCTGTGCTCTTGGTTGCCTAATATCAGCGTTAGTGCGCGGTTGCGCAATATTTTGCCCGATTCGTTTTTGAGGGTAAGTTCTAGGGTATCTGGTGGAGCAAGGGGGGCTTCTAATGCGTGCATCTGGCCGCTGGGTAGCTCTGTTGTTTTGGCGCTGCGTTGCGGTATAACCACTTGGTCGCCGGGGTAAATAAGGTTGGGATTGGGCCTGAGCTTTTTAAATTCTGCATTTTGGGGGGCGTCATAAATAACATGAATGTTTTCTAGGCCTGCTGCCCGCGCCAGCTTAGATAGCGTGTCGCCTTGTGCTACGGTATGACTTTTTTCGATGACCGCTTGCCATGCTGGGGCGCTGGGTAGGCTCACGGTGCATTGGCCTGCAGCTATAGTAGGGAGGGTAATTTTGCCATCGGTATCCGTGGTGGCTTGGTGGCTTTGGCCATCGGCATCAATCACAGCTACTGATAAGTTGGGCAGTACAATATTTTGACCGTTGTGGACCATGACTTCTAGCCAGCACTTATCATCGGGTTCGCGGGTGTCGGCTAAGCTAGGGGGAGTCGGTAAACTTGGGGCGGGCGCGACTATTGGTGCACCGGCGGGGTTGTTGGTTGTATCGGCGGCGCCAGCAGTGACAGGGCTCTGTGTTCCTGTAGGAGCGCTAGTAGCACCTGCAGCGTCGGCGTCATTTTCGGGACGATTTGTGGCCCCTTCGTTATCATCGGCTTTGCTTTTGCTCTTTTCGGGTTTACAACAATCAGCCCCGCTATCACACATTTGCACAGCATCTGGGCTGTAGTTAGGGAATGATACTTTACAGGCCCCTTCGATAATATCTTCGACGCGGGCTATACCAGCTGCATCGGTGGTACCTTCGTATTCTGTGCCCTGCGGGCAGATAATGAGGTAATCTTCGTCGGCAACGGGTTCGCCGGCATCGTCTACGAGTTTGATTTCTACAAAGGTTAATACTGGTGGCGGTGGTGTGCAGCAATCGACTTCGGTTGAGCACTTGTGGACGCCACTACCTTCAATATCCGGGAATGCCACCAAGCAACTGCCTGATTTTATGCTGTCTACCCGTGCCTTGCCGCTGCCATCGGTGCTGCCTGTGTGTTCGTTGCCTTCGGTATCGCGTATCCAGTAGGCCTCGTTGGCAACGGGTTCGCCTTTGTCGTCGAGGAGTTGGATTTCGATGTAGGTGAGGGGGGATGTGCGTTCACGTGCCGGGGCTTCTTCGGTGGCTAGGTCGCTAAAGCTGGCTTTACCTGCGTTGGTTTTGCGCTCGGCGGCGATGGTTTTGCTGGTATCGGCGGTTTCCCATAGGTTGCGGCCGGCTTGTTTAAAGCGTGGGAATAGTTCGATTTGGCGCGCGCTGGGTGAGCTTAAGCTGTGAGGTTCTTGGTTGTGGCTTAGCAGTAGTGTTAGCGCGAGTTCAAAATGAGTAGTATCACTGACTTTGCTGTTATTGCTGAGGCGGCTGCGCTCTACACTAGCGCTGGGTTCGTGGGCGGTAGCGTAGGCGTTTGAAAATTGGGTGAGTGTTTTGTATAGCCCTTTATCGCGCCAAATGGCCGAGACTAGCTGTAGTGCGTGCTGAAATTGACCCGTGCTCACTTTGGTGGTGCTAAAGCCTAGCGCTTTGATCAGTTCTTTTGATTGAATTTCGCTATTGCCAGTAGGCGCGCTAACGATGCCTGCGCCGTCGGCTTTGACCACTTGCGGCAAGCTGGTAACAAAGCGGTGGTAATGTTGCTGAATGGTTAGCGCTTTGGGCGTACTTTTGGTTGTCGGGTTGTGGCTGCTTGCACCCCAGTGCAAAGGCGATTGTTTTGGTGCACTATTTTTTTGCGCCGCCGCATGTTCGTTAATGGCTATGGCGTTTAATTCGGACAATAAGCGCGAGCGGGAAAGGTTGAGTGCTTTCTCGGCTTTGGCGATATCGAAGGCTTGCGCGGTGTGGGTTTGCTCTAGTTGAAGCTCGCCATTAGCGATGGCACTGAACAGCTTTTGTTCGCGGCTAAAGCGCTGAGCGCTGGCGCGTTGCGCTACCGGTAGGCCGGTGGGGCTGCTGTTTTCGTCCAATATGCGGGTTTCGAAAACAACGGTTTGATCGTTATTGCTGTCGCTGGCTTTGGCCGCTAAGGGCTTGATGCTGGCTTTTTGGCCGGCAAAAAAGTAACTGTAGGCGCGAACGAGCGTTACGGTATCGCAATAGCGAAGCAGGCGTTTAATTTGAAGTGAGCTACCGGCATTCGATTGTGAGTTGCGTTTTTTTTGCGCGCCGCGGCTGAGTGCGAAGCGGTTGCCTTTTGAATCCTGAAGTTCAAACACTGTGAGTCCTTTTACCTTCAATGATTGTGCTTGCCTTGGCGTGCGCTAAGTAACCTATTGGTAATCGGGGGCGGTTGCTGTTTTATCTTCTGCTAATACTGCTTGCAAAAACGTTATTTCACCGCAATTTCGGGAGTCAATCCTACAGGCTGGCGAGGAATTTTTACAGCGCGATTTCACCCCAAAACCTAATAAATTTCAAAGTCCCTACAGCGATTAGATGTGCCCTCGCCATAATCGAAAAAGGGGGCGTGGTCTTTGATGTATTGCGGGATGCTGAGTGTCATGTGGTGATCAATGGTTTCTGGGTTGTTGGCCTCGTTGGGGTCAAAAATTGCGCGGCCGGCTTTCAATTCGTCATGATATTCGATGGCAATCTGGATTCTAAAGTAGAGTTTCTGAGGAGTAGGTGAATTTAGAGTGACTGTCCCTGATAAGTTGTTAAAGGCTCTGGGGGTGTTTTTTTTTATGTTAATAGAGGGCTGTTGCGACATAAGTGTTTATTCAAATTGGAATTGGCTGGGGATTTGTATT
>NZ_CEXWTU010000243.1:0-7200 GCF_982758155.1 Marinagarivorans sp.
TTGCACTCTAATCATGGCACGAAGTGGGTGGGTCCATCTTATTTCCTGCATTACCCTAGTAACGTATATCCCTATACGGATGCAATGCCTACTAAAGGGGTTCCTACCCCGATGCGTTACCTAAGACCTAAGACCTAAGACGACCTATGTCCTATAGACCCCACCATGCGCCCCTTTTAAGCGCCTCGATGAGAAAGCCGCTCCGATAACCGCTCCTGCGTTATCCTAATAACCTGCCTCCCTGCAGGCCCTCTTCGCCTAATTGGACAAACTATTATTGCCTCGCCCTTAACTTAAACTGACTACCGTTTTTGTTTGCGATATTCACTTGGCGACATACCCGTAAAGCGCTTAAAAAAGCGGTGGAATGCCGATTTACTGTTAAAGCCTGATAAGTGAATGATTTCATGAATGGGGGTTTCTTGATGTTTTGGGTCGCCAAGCAGTTGTTCGGCCTCAAGGGTGCGGTAGGCATTAATGAATTCCGAAAAGCTGTATTGGAAGTGGGTATTAATTAAGCGAGAGACATCTTTAGACGGCTGCATAAGTGTATCGGCTAGCTTTTCGAGATTGAGGGTGTGATTGAGGTGGAGTTTATCGTGTTCGATATTTTTGATGATGGCTGCAATGATCGCTTCATCGGCGGGTGTATTGGCGGGTACTTGAAGGCATGGAGTGTAGCTTCCTTTGTGTGCGGCGGTTGGTGTTGGGTGTTTGGGTTCACCGGTTTTCGTAATATGAGCTTGATTGGTTTTTTGCGCGGTGCTGTCGGCGATGTCTTGGGGCTCATCGTTACCTAAAATGGGGGTTAAGGTTCGGATAATAGTGAAGCAATATACGAGTAGCCCATTCACTAACACTAGGGCAAAAAAGTCATTGCTTTTACCTAGGGCCGATACTAGGCCAAAGGGGAGATACTGGCCTGCAATATGAATGCTTAGGGCTAAACCCCATTGAATTAAAAAGCCGACAGTGAGAATTTTTATCCAGTAGCTGTAATGGTATTCGTCACCGGTGTAATGCGAATCGTAAAGGGCCTTCATTCGGCGTAATGAGATTAAGCCGGCAATGGCGTAGAGCGTTGGGGCAAGACGTAATATCGTCCACCAATAGACGGAGCCGATACTACGCTCACTCGAGTCGATCGTAGTGGCAATAGCGTGGGTATCCAAGTGCGCAATTAACGCGACGGCTAAACCGGCCATCAAGGGTAGGCCATGCAATAGGTGTATGGGCTTAAGGGTGTAATTGGGGCGGGTGATTGTTTTGATGAAGATGTACAGCAAAGGTCCTTTGCTGGCTAATGCAAGCGTGCCAATTAGGATTGATAGCGATGAGTAGTTTTCAAGGTAAAAGCGTAGGCCGTCATGCCAGATAAGCAGCATGGTTAGCGAGTCTAAGGCAATGGCGATAAAAAGTAGGCCAAGGCTGTAGCGGCAAAGGCGTGATGGCGCAGGGATAACACGCGCAATGACAATCAGGCAAAAGATAAGTATGCACTCAATAATGGTGGCAATTAAAGAGAGGTCGAGAACCGAAAATAAAATGTTGTGCATAGTTACTACAGAGTCTTTTTATTATGGGTATTTGTTAGGGACGAGGCAATAATAGTTTATCCAATTAGGCGAAGAGATCGACTTTCTTATCGAGGCGCTTAAAGGGGCGCATGCCTAGGCATGTAACGCTTTGAGCAACGAAGATAAGGAGGTCGAGATCAAGCATTAGTGAATGAAATATTGTTTCCTCGTCCCTTAGGTGGCTGTTCACACATGAAGCATACTGAGCGCTTGTTTTCATGAATACTCTTCAGCTTAGGCTAATAGAGAGTAACGTTCCTGCAATGTCGAAGAGGTGATTTTGTCATTTTTCCTCCATTAGTCGGTTGCAACGATGCTTATCTTCGGTTGAATGTGCAAGCTTTGCGTACCGAATAATGACTTTAAAGGGTCTTTTTTGTGCGCCATGGCCCATAATTTTTCACGCTTATTAAATTTTCAATCCCGCCTTTATATATCCTATGTGGTGTTTTGTTAACCTAATATAGTCTTTTTGGCGTCCCGATATGATTTTGGCACGCCTTGAATGCAATCGGTGTCATGTGGGAGCTTGGGCTGCCAGAGCATATGTCATAAGGGCTGCGGAGGTTTGAGGTATTGCCGCCACTTTCCCACATTGCATTGGCTGGAACTCGGTCACATTTCGTTCTCTATCGCATAAATTAATGAATCGCTATCTTAAGTCTCGAAGCTGTAACGAAAGCTAAGGGGCGAGGCGATAATAGTTTATCCACTATTGTTTTCTCGCCCCTAAATGCAGATAACAAAAATAATCAAAGGGGCGAAGGTATGAGGAAGCATCAATGGAAGCGTGGCTTAGACCGGGGAGCGATACAGTTCTCGAGGCTATTTGGCTTGAGTGTATTTAGTTTACTCGTGGGTTGTACCGGCGGGGAGGACAGTGATTCATCGAGTGATATTGCGCAATCATCAAGCCCTCAGGTTGTTTCAAGCAGTTTGCACAGTACACCGTTAGAAAGCTCTTCGAGTGCGTTAGCGGTTAGTAGCGTTAGCCAAAGCAGTACGCCTTTTACCGATATTGATTTAGATGGCGTGGTGAATGATACAGATAATTGCCCCGAAACAGCTTTAGGCGAATTAGTTGATTCGGCGGGTTGTTCCAGTTTTCAGCGCGGTCAGTTGGCCTATATGGCGCAAGGCTGCGTGGCTTGCCATGGCGCCGACGGCAGTGGCTCGGCGGCATTCCCAGCCATTAACAATCACAACTGTAGTGTGAAGGTTGAAGGTTCCTGCGGCGAGGTTGATAGTTTGGCGATCTATATCGCCGGCAATATGCCAGCGCCGGGTAAATGTACCGATACAAACAGCGCGAGCTGCGCGACGGACGTGGCCAATTTCATGGTGATTGCGTTTGCGCCAGTCATGGATGCAACCGATCCTGATGGAGATGGCATTGTGGGTGCCGCCGACCTTTGTCCCAATACAGAGCAAGCCGATAAACGCAGTATTGATCACACCGGCTGTGCCCAAAACACCTCGGAAATTACCACCGCGTTCGCCATTAACGCTGGTGGCGAGGCTTACACCAGCCAGAATGGAACACTGTTTCGTGCCGATTCCGATACCTATTACAGCGGGTCTTTGGGAGCAACCGCGGGGATGCCTACCCACGCCATTGCCGCTACTGAAGACGATGAACTCTTTCGTACAGAGCGTTGGGGGCAATCATTAGAATATAAAATTCCACTGCCTGCAGGGCGCTATACAGTAGAACTGTACATGGCCGAAGTATTTTTTACCGAGGCGGGTAAACGCATTTTCAATGTGATATTGGAAGGCCAGCTAGCGCTAAACAATTACGATCCATTCGTAAGCGCAGGGGGCAAAAACGTTGCCAAAATCGAAACAATTCGTGATGTAGTAATAGAAGACGGCCTGCTGAACGTCGCTTTTAACGGCCTTACGAATAACGGCAGCGTGTTGGCGATTCGAGTACTGAGCACTAGTGCGAACGATGGCGATAACGACGGCGTTGCCGATACTTTAGAAATCTGCCCCGGCACCTTGCCCAATGCACCGGTAAATAACGAAGGTTGTTCCGATGTGCAGCGCGATAGCGATGGCGATGGCATTCTTAGCCCTGAAGATATTTGCCCTAATACTCCTGTGGGGGAATTAGCCAGCGTAGATACTTCGGGTAACCTGACCGGATGCTCGGAGAGTGAGCGGGCGCAAGATGCCGACAACGATGGTGTTGCCGATGTTATTGATAACTGCAACGCCACACCGGCTGGGGAGACTGTGGGTGCAACAGGCTGCCGCGGTGGGGTGACTTTAACCAAAGCTGATCCCATTAGCCCACAAATTCGCCTTACCGAGCGCGAGTATGCGAATACGATAACAGCGGCATTCGGGGTCATGCAGTTAGCGCCCGCCACGTTACAGGCCGATACCTGGGGGCCGTTTAATATATTTACCAATAATGCCTCTGATAAGACAGCCGACTTTAGTGTGTTAGTTAAGGCCTCAACTTTAATCGCCGATGCCTTAGCTGTCGATTTTGCTGGACGCTGTAATTGGCAATCGGCTGCAGGAGCCTGCGTAGAAGACCATCTTGCCGAGCCTTTAAAAGTGGTTTACCGCGAAAACTCACTGCGTGATGCCGATGTGAATGCTGTACGCGATGTGATTGTGGCTACCTTGGCGGTGGGTGCGAATGTACAGCAGGCTGTGGCTTCTGGTATTGCGCGAGCGTTGATTGATGACCGCGCTATTTATCGCATCGAGCTTGGCCAAGATCGAAGCGCGAGCGGTAAAGCGGCATTAACGGATCGTGAACTGGCTAACCGCTTATCGTATTTGTTATTGGATAGGGCGCCGGATGCCGCGTTAGTATCGGCATTACCGGGCTTGGCTGATAATCGCGGCACAATCGAGACGCAAGCCGAACGCTTAATGGCGCTTGCGGATTACAAGCAAACGGTTTGGTTATTAATGGCTGAATGGCTGAATATTCCCACCTCTGCGCCGCCAGAGGTGGCTTTATTGCCGGCACCTATCGCTGGCGATCAATGTAATGCTACCCCTGAATGCCAAAATCAGTTTGCCGGTTTAGCGCAAAGTTACGACTGTAAAAATAGCGCGAGTAATACGAGCTGGTGCGCCTGTGATGGTGTACGTTGCGATAGTTTGCAGGCTGCGCCGGCGGGGATGTCGCTGAAGGCGGCCATGCATGAAGAAACACGCCGTCTGGTCGATCACGTCGTCGATAACGATTTACCCCTAACCGAATTATTTACCGCGAATTACAGTTTTATTAACGCAGGGTTAGCCGAGCACTACAGCGTTGCCGAACATTATGCCGCTAATAAACCGGCCACTGAATGGGCGCGTTATGACTTTCCCCCGGAAGCAAAGCGCCAAGGCATTTTAACGCATGCCAGTTTCCTTTCGGGCAACGGTAATCACGGTCGTGATGTGAATACGATTTTTCGCGGTAAAGTCGTATTCGAGCGTTTATTCTGCGACAAAATGCCGCCCCCACCACCGCCTGAATTATCCACGGGCCTTGCCGATCAAATTTCAGATCGCGGCACGCATCCAAGTTGTAAAGGCTGCCACTCCGTAGTCGATCCCATTGGCAGAATGTTCGACCTTTATGACGACACCGGAAAACGCTTCGACAGCGCCGAACTTTCGGGTGGTCTTTATATGGATGTCGATATTGCAGCTGAATACGAGGGTGTCGTGGATTTTGCTAGTGCAATAGAAGAGAGCCAAGCTTTTAAACAGTGCTTTAGTCAGCAGCTTTTCCGCTTTGCCTTGGGGCGTGATCCCGTTGCGAGTGAAACACAAAGTTTTGTGCAAATTAATGATGCCTTGGTTAACGAGGGCTCAATTAATGCCGCAGTACGTGCGCTTGTCAGTAGTGATGCTTTCAAGCATGTGTATTCCGAAAATAGTACGCAAGCTTGCGCGGTAGGAGAATAATCATGAATAAAATAATTAAAAAATCACCCCATCAACAATCCACTTTAAATCGTCGGCGCTTTATTCAAAGCACCGCTGCAATAGCGGGCGCAAGTTCATTATCAGCGGCGATGGTCGAACGAGCCTTAGCGGCAGAAACTAATTTTAAACGTGTGATATTTTGGTATGTGCCTGAAGGGTGCGCGCAACAGGCTTTTTGGCCCGTGAATACCGGTAATGTTTTTATTAACCCGGATGCCAATATTAATGGCAAAAAAGTAGATAGCCGTGGCTCATCTATCCGTAGTTACATCGATGCGCAGCAGGCCACATATTGTTTGCAGCCGCTTAAGGCATTAGAAAGCGAAATATCGCTTTACAGCGGTTTTGAAAACTTTGGTGCAGGCAATGGGGACGCGCATAAAAGTTCAGTCGCAGGTGCCCTTACGGGCGGTACCGAAGCCGAGGGGAGTATTGATCAAATATTGGGTAAACAACTGCAGGGTAGTTCACCGCTATCTTCAATTTATACCCCGGTGTATGGCCACCATGTACACGACCGCGGTGCTAATGATGGTTATATGTCGCCGGTACGAAAAATAGGTGGCGGCACTACCGGCAGCGCGAATTGGAATCCAATGGATACCTATAAATTTGTTTTTGGTGACGAAGGTATACCCGAACCCAATATTAACCCTGATGGCACAGTGCCATTTAATTCACGGCATATGACTTCCGAATTAATGAAGTCGATGGAGTTGCGGTTAGAGCAAGTTAAGTGTGTAGGCGGTGCTGCAGCAGCCGATAAATATGAAGCATTGTTGGTCTCATATACTAAGTTGGATGTAGAAATGCAGGCGCTATTAAAGGCCGATGAGGAGGCGGCTAAAAATGGCGGCCCCGATGTACGCTTCGATCTGCCCAATGGTTGGTTGAATACGGCGGGTACGCGCAAAGACAGTAGTAAGTATTGGAACCAACACACCAACTTTGAAAAGCTTGTAGATGTAGCCATGGATACCACGGTTGCAGCTTTAGCGCTTGATCGCACGCGTGTGTCTACTTTGCAATTTAGTGGTTCTGGAACCGATATCGGTCCAGCGAACCACGATCATTATAAAACCCTCGGGCTGGATTTAGAGGGTGGTGATGTTAATGATCACTTTATGAGCCACGATGGCAATGATTCAACCCGACGAAACCAAGCGCGCATTTTTCGCTGGTATTCAAGCAAGCTAGCGCAGTTGGTCCAGCG
Source organism: Marinagarivorans sp. (assembly GCF_982758155.1). Classification (NCBI taxonomy): domain Bacteria; kingdom Pseudomonadati; phylum Pseudomonadota; class Gammaproteobacteria; order Cellvibrionales; family Cellvibrionaceae; genus Marinagarivorans; species Marinagarivorans sp. The sequence goes on from NZ_CEXWTU010000243.1 coordinate 6,742, forward strand.
CTTAAAGTCCGTGTCTGATGGCGCGGGCACGTTATACGACAGCACCGTGATTGTGACTTGTTCTGAGTTTGGAATGCGCGACCATCGCAATAATGATATGCCGTATATGACGCTGGGTAATGCAGGTGGTGCTTTTAAAATGGGCCAGTATTTGGATGCGCGCCAAAATGGTAATTATCGAAGCTCTGCCGATTTCTTTTATGCGGTTGCACAAGGCTTAGAGGCAAATCTCGACCATTTCGGGACTTCCCGTACACCGTATGCGGCAATGTTAAAGGGTTAGTGCTGAGCTTTTAAAGTTAGACTTTTCAGATAAATATAATTGTTAAAAAAAAGTAGGGGAGGGCAATGTGCTGGCTTTTAGCCTGGTGCATTAGCCCTCATTTACCTCAGTTGGGATTCACTAAGGGACGAGGAAACAATATTTCATCCACTAATGCTTGATCTCGACATCCTTAC
>NZ_CEXWTU010000244.1:0-4102 GCF_982758155.1 Marinagarivorans sp.
ATAAAGTATTTTTTCCTCGGCCCTAAGGCGGTTCTTGCGCACGACGCATCAAAAATAAGAAGTCTATCAATATACTAAGTAAACCTTCTTTAGTATATTGATAGACTTCTTATTTCACAATAATCGTTGCAGTTTGCTGCAAAGACTATCGCTAAAAGGCTATCAATGTGAACGCTCTTATCGTATCGCTACTTACCGCCCTGATTTTTATTGCTGCTGGTTGCACGCGACCACCCATGCATTCGACATTGGAGTTCCCCAATCCCGATGCTTTTGTTCGCGTAGAAGGCAATCAATTCACCATTGGCGGTACGCCGTACCATTATGTGGGTGTCAATATGTGGTATGGCGCTTATCTCGGCTCTCCCGAATCCGATATTGGTGACCGAGCTCGCCTAATCAAAGAGTTAGACTATTTAAGTGAAATGGGCGTGACAAATATCCGTGTATTGGGCGCTTCAGAAAAATCCATTTTACGTGATGCAGTTAATCCCGCCATTATGGATCGCGGCGAGATCAAGAGAGAAGATATTTTAATCGGCTTAGATTTTTTACTGGTGGAAATGCGCAAGCGAAACATGCGGGCAGTGATTTACCTTAATAATTTTTGGGAATGGTCGGGCGGTATGGCAACGTACTTGTCATGGGTTAAAAACGGAGAAATTGTTGACCCTAGTAATAAAGATACACCGTGGCCTGCATTTCCAATATTCACAGCCCAGTTTTATCGCGAACCCGCCGCTATCGCTTTATTTAATGATTATGTTAAGACAATAACATCACGGGTTAATACATTATCTGGGATGGCGTATCGAGACGATCCCACCATCATGGCTTGGCAGTTGGCCAATGAGCCTCGCCCAGGGCATAAAAGCCATAGTACACCCCATTTGCCAGCGTATTATCAGTGGATTAAACAAACGGCCAGCCTCATTAAATCGCAAGCACCTCATCAGCTGGTATCCTTGGGGTCTGAGGGCACAATGGGTTGCCTTGAAAGTGAGCAATGTGTTTTAGATGCGCATACAAAGACAGGCATCGATTATATGACCTTTCATTTATGGATGAAAAATTGGGGCTGGTATGATGCACTAAACCCAAAAGGGACTTTTGATAACGCTAAAAATACCGCCGCGGGGTATATTCAACAGCATATTGCGTTTGCAAATACACTTGGTATGCCTACGGTGTTAGAAGAATTTGGGCTGGAGCGCGACAATGGTGATTTTTCCCCGTTGTCGGCAACGGTCTACCGCGATGACTTTTATGCTTTTGTTTACGCTCAAATTGAGCGTAGTAGCGCACAAGGCGGGCCTTTAGTGGGCAGTAATATCTGGGCTTGGGGCGGCTTTGGCACTGCGCAGCATAACGATTATCTCTGGCGAGCCGGTGATGGACAGTTCGTGGGCGATCCACCACAAGAGGCACAAGGTTTAAATTCTGTATATGCTAACGATACATCGACGATTGCCATTATGGCTAATCACGCAAAAAATCTAAAAAAATAAAGAGTGATTTATGAAGTTTGTATCCGTATTAAGTCCAGTAGCAGCAATGCTATTGTCGGTAAGCTTTTTAGGCTGTCAATCGTTAGAAAAAAACACCGCAACAACAAAAAAATCCAGCTTAAGTCAATGGCCGAACGTAACCCCGGGAGTAAAAAAAGATTCGTTAATTGAAGCACGCATCGAAAAACTATTGCAAACGCTTTCACTGGAACAAAAAATTGCGCAAATGATTCAGGTCGATCTGGCGCACGTTACACCAGAAGAAATTTCTGAATACAGGATTGGCTCCGTATTAAACGGCGGTGGCCAGCCGCCCAATAAAAACGCGAATGCTTCCCCGGCTGAGTGGTCGGCGTATGGCGAGATGTTATATCAGGCGGCGATGAAACCCGAGGCCGGTAAGGTGGCGATTCCCTTATTGTGGGGGACCGATGCCGTACACGGCCATGGTAATGTGAAAGGGGCAACATTATTCCCACATAACATTGGCTTAGGTGCAACCCGCAATCCTAAATTAGTCGAGGCGATTGGCAAGGCAACGGCGCTAGAGGTAGCGGCGACAGGCATTGATTGGGACTTTGCACCTACAGTAGCAGTAGCCCGCGATGACAGGTGGGGGCGCACTTACGAAAGTTATTCAGAAGACCCGCAGATTGTTGCAGCATTAGGTGCGGCTACAATTCGAGGCTTGCAAGGTTCTGCGCGAAGCGAAAGTTTCCTTTCGGATACACGCGTTTTGGCCACTGCAAAGCACTATATTGGTGACGGCGGTACAGCCTTTGGAGATGATCAAGGCTATACCGTGGGCGATGAAGCTGAACTCATAAAAACACACCTGCCGGGCTATATCGCCGCCATTGAAGCTGGCGTTCAAACGATTATGGCGAGCTACAGTTGGTGGCAAGGTGTGCACTCACACGGCAATACTTATTTGTTGACTGATGTTTTAAAAGAGCATCTGAAATTCGAAGGCATTGTGGTGAGTGACTGGCAAGGTATTGCGCATATACCTGGGTGTCAAATCGATAACTGTCCGCAAGCCGTTAATGCCGGTATCGATATTTTCATGATGCCTTACGCGCCTGACTGGAAAAACTTTTATATCAATACGCTGGCGCAAGTACGCAATGGCGAGATCAAAGAAGCCCGTATTAATGATGCGGTGCGCCGTATTCTACGCGTTAAAATGCGCGCGCGATTATGGCAAAAGCCCAGCCCAGCAAAACGTAAAGTTACCGCGATGGCACACGTTGTTGGTGGTGATGCACATCGTAATTTGGCGCGCCAAGCGGTGCGGGAATCATTGGTGTTATTAAAAAATACCGGCGTTTTACCCTTAAACCCCAGCAGCCGTATAGCTGTGGTTGGCGATGCAGCCACTAGTATCGCAACGCAGGCCGGGGGCTGGTCCGTAACCTGGCAAACCAAAGGCACGCCCAATGAAATGTTCCCAGGTGCTACCAGTATTTATCAAGGCTTAGCCAATGCGGTTACCCAGGCTGGTGGTCATATTCAATTCAGTAAGACAGCCTCAAAAGTAACCGCAGCCGATGCAGCCATCGTAGTGTTTGGCGAGCAACCTTATGCCGAAATGTACGGCGACATACAGAATCTAGACACCCTGGAATTTCAGCAATACGACAAAACCGCATTGGCCCAACTTAAAGCATTGAAAGCGCGGGGAATTCCAACCGTCGCCGTATTTTTAACCGGCCGCCCGCGATGGGTAAATAAGGAACTAAATGCCGCCGATGCTTTTGTTGTTGCTTGGTTGCCAGGTACCGAAGGGCAGGGCGTGGCTGATGTATTACTGAGTAGTAAGCGTAACTATAGCTTCAATGGTCGATTGTCCTTTTCTTGGCCGGCTAACCCCTGCGATGCGGTTATAAATCCAGATAATACTTCAGCCAGTAATACGCTATTTGCGCTGGGTTTTGGCTTGGATTATTCGTCACCTAAGAACACATGGCAGCTATTGTCAGAAAATACGCAGCCCTGGCGTTACGGTTGTAGATTAGACGCAGAACTACCCGCCGATAAATCTGCACAATTTTCAACGGATGATGGATGGTTTTTTGCGTTAGAAAAGAAATCGCTAGCGCGTAAAGAGATTACACATACGGTAGCGCTAGAGAACATAACGGCAAGGCCTATCGAAAACGGGACAGGCGTTTCTGTAGCCTGGGATGGAAAGGGTTTTGGCCGTTTAGTACTGCGTAACAATAAGCCAGATAATGATTATTTAGTCCAGTATGCCAATGGTGCCGCGCTAGAATTGATGGTCCGTGTAAAACAGGCGCCCACGAAAAAGGTTGATCTTGTTGTGGCGAGTGGGCATCTAGCAACTAATGCACTGGATGTTACTAGTGCTCTGGCGGGGTTGACTCTTAATCAATGGGAGCCACTACGCATCGACCTTAAATGTTTTACCCGAGAGCGTGCTGATATGAGTAAAGTTGATGTCCCTTTTAGCTTGGAAACCCAAGGGTCGTTGAGTATCGATGTTCGTGACGTGACTCTGAAGGCAAGCAAGGTCAAAAGCCATACGATAAGCTGTGGTTAAAACGGTTTCCCTTCGTCACTTAGGTGCGGGG
>NZ_CEXWTU010000244.1:4112-7175 GCF_982758155.1 Marinagarivorans sp.
ATCTTCGAATGTGCTAGAGCATATAAAGTTTCACGGGAGTATTTATAGTGCACTTAGAAAAATCAAAAAAAAGAATTGCCAAGAAAGTTAAGATGGGATTCAAGGGTTACCCTCAGATTTCCATTGCATATTTCGGCCCCAATGCAAACATGGCAAAGCAGGTCGTAATATCATTTATCCCAGAAGAGGGGAGTGATCCCATGGTAGAGCGTTTTAGTAGTGATACAGATGTTCGGGAGGATGAAGTTATCCAGTCTACCATTGTTAAAATTATTGAACGTTCCGGCGCAAGCACCGTTAGCGAAATAGCCGGCGTTGAAATAGTCAGTTAAAATTGTTTCCTAGGCCCGAAGATTTAGGGCGAGGAAACAATCTGTTATGGACTAATGCTTGATATCGACATCCTTATTCAGCGAAACAGATAACGCGTTAAAAACTTCTTGATTGGGAAACCCATCCGCGACTAACTTATTTTTCAGCTGATATTGCTGCATTATTTTGCGTGATTTTGGCCCCCAAATACCGTCGGGTTTACCTATGTCGAAGCCTTTCGCTAACAGTTTTTCTTGCAACAATTTAAGGTGTTCGTTAGTGAAATGATGTGGTTCTGCGCTATACGCATCGAGTCCATGATTGATGTTAATGAGTTGATCGGCAAGTAGGCCCACGGCTAAAGCGTAACTTTGTGAATAATTCCATTTCATAATAATAGAAAAGTTATCGTAAACTAAAAAAGCTGGGCCTAAGTGCCCTGAGGGTAAAATCAGTTTTGCCTGAGTGTCATAGTTAGGAAGAGGGCGATTGTAGCTCTTGGTTATACCCAGCTTTTTAAAATGGCTTAGGGGGTAGGCGGTTTCTAACTCAGCTTCAGCAAAAGCGAAATTCTTCGGGAGTTCAACTTTACGGCCCCAGATCTCTTCTTTATTCCACCCTATTTTCTGTAAATAATTGGCCGCCGAGGTTAGCGCATCTGGCAAACTATCCCAGACGTTAAGCTTGCCATCGCCATCAGCATCGATACCATAATTTATTAATGTTGTGGGCATAAACTGCATGTTGCCCATTGCGCCAGCCCATGAACCCAATAATTGTTCACGCTGGACTCGTTGATCATCTAAAAGCGAAAATAAGTTATTAAGTTCCTGTGTGAAATATCGGCTGCGGCGAGGATCGCAGGCTAGAGTAGCAAGCGCGTTCAATATCTCGATTTTACCCTTATAGCCACCGTAATTAGTTTCCAACCCCCAAAACGCAACAATATAGCGGGCAGGAACTCCATATTGCTGCGTCAACTTATTCAGCAATACGCTGTGCTCTGCCAGCATACGTCTACCTGTGTCTACGCGGTATTCACTCACTCGTTTTCGAACATAACCTGCAAAGCTTTCGGTGAATTCTGGCTGGCTTCGATCGAGTTTTATAACTCGCTCAAGAGGTTTCAAATCGCGGATAACCTCATCGAGTATAAAGGTAGAAAAGCCTTCTGCCGTTGCATTCTTGTGCAGCGTTGCACGACATTGCTCGAATGTAGCGTCGAGCATGGTAGCTTCCTGGGCCATAAGTTTCGGGCTTGTGAGGAGTAGCATAGCGCAGAGAATATTGAGTAAATACTGAAATTGTAGACGTGAGAATGACATGATGGTTACAGGATTAAGATTGAACAATGATAGTAACGTAAAGAGTATGCGCATAAAAGCGTTCAGTGGTTAGGTGGAGAAACAACATTTCCGCCACCTAATTGGATAAACTATTATTACCTCGCCCCTAAAGTACTTTGAAAGTGAATAGTAATGGTATATTTTCACTTATCGATTAACATTACTCATATATATTATGCTTGAACGCAACCATCTAAAAATTATACATGCCGTTGAGCAGCACGGCTCGCTTACCGCTGCCGCTAAAAAACTTTGCGTCACCCAGTCGGCTCTCAGTCATACAGTACGAAAGCTGGAGGGCAACCTCGGTACCGACGTTTGGTTGCGTGAGGGGCGCAGTTTACGGCTTACCCCGGCCGGGCAGTATTTACTCAATATTGCTAACCGTGTGCTCCCTTTGTTAGATCATGCCGACGACAAGCTTAAACAAATCGCTCAAGGCGAACGTGGTACTTTGCGAATCGGGATGGAATGCCACCCCTGTTATCAGTGGTTAATGAAGGTGGTTGCCCCGTTTTTACACGCTTGGCCCGATGTGGATGTGGACGTAAAACAGAAATTCCAATTCGGCGGCGTTGGCGCTTTACTGGATTACGAAATTGACTTACTAGTGACTCCCGATCCCTTTTACAAAAGCGGCCTTAGTTTTAATCCCGTGTTTGATTATGAGCAAGTGTTGGTTGTACCTAAGTCTCACACATTATCTATTCGCGAATACGCTCGCCCGGAAGATCTGCGCGACCAAGTCTTGCTCACATACCCGGTAGCCCCTGGCCGACTGGACATTTACACTCAGTTCCTCAATCCCGCTAGGGTCGCGCCTAAACAACATAAAACAAGTGAAACAACAGATATCATGCTGCAAATGGTGGCATGTGGCCGTGGCGTTGCTGCAATGCCGCGTTGGCTGGCAGAAGAATACTGCACAAAGCTACCGGTATCCGTAGTGCGCTTAGGCAAAGGCGGTATAGCTAAGCAAATTTATTTAGGTACACGTGAAAGTGACGAGGGTATTGAATACCTCAAAGCCTTTACTGACTTGGCGCGCAATTACAAACACCCAAAGGAAGCAGTGAAGGCTCGTTAAATTTTCCCGCTGGAGGAATGGACTTCAAAATGAACGACAACTAGCTCCGCACTGACCCCCTACAAAGTAACTGGTAATAACGTGCTGCTTCCACGTGTATGATGGCTTACGCTCGGCGCATTACTCGACACCTAGGCCGTCGAAATAATCCCTTTTGGGCCAAAATCAATATCCCGAAAAAAGGCTCTATCCGCAGTAATGATTGAGCGGCCATTTTATGGGTAGTTCAAGCCATCTACGACTTTGTGCTCCTGCAAAGTCTATCCCTACGCATCCATGCTAGGGCAGGGTGCTATACAGGCGCTCTCGACAAATATG
>NZ_CEXWTU010000245.1:0-7137 GCF_982758155.1 Marinagarivorans sp.
GGGCCTACAGGGAAGTAGGTTATTAGAATAACGCATCGAGGCAGGAGCATAATGTAGAGGAGCAGTTATTGAGCCTATTTTCTCAACAAGGCGCCCGAAGGGGCGCATGCTGGGGCCTGGAGCAGTTACCGAGGCATGTAACGCTTTGACAACGCTGCAAAGGAAGCAGGAGGCAAGTATTATTGGATAAAGTATTTTTTCCTCGGCCCTTAGGCTCCAATTAAATTGAATACGTCAACGAAACGCCCACAGTTCTTGGGGCTTCATAAACACCACGCTGAATACCCAAAAAGGACACATCACGACTGCGAAGGTATAACTCGTCTGTGATATTTTTACCCCACATTGAAACTCGGCAATGCTTTTTATAATGAAACCCAACTTGGCCATTCACCGTATGAAAGCTATCAATTTTCTGATTATTGGCATTGGCAGGATTAGAGAAGTATCCGTCAGAATAGCTATAATCCATATAGAAATATAATTCGCTGCTAGCCGATAAAGGGTAGCTAAAATCAAACGCAGTATACGCAGTAAACTCTGGGGCATAGGGGAGCGTATTACCGCTGTAGTCTATGTTATTACCGCCGTTTTCAAATACGTCGAATTTAGCTTTGGTATAGGCCGAATTAATACTAACGCTGCTGTACCTATTTAACTGAAGGTCAAGACTTAGCTCAATACCTTTACTAGTGACCTCACCGGCGTTAGTAAGCCTTATTTCAGTGGTTTTACCAAGATCAACAAATTGGAAGACTTGAAAGTCGTCAAATTTTGTTACAAAGGCAGCCGTATTGATAGCGACGAGGTTATTAAAATAAGTGCCTTTGTAACCCAGCTCATAGCTTGTTGCAAATTCCGGATCAAACTCAATATTGTCTAGAGATTGGACGAAGTCTGCGTTCCAACCGCCGCTTTTGGCGCCGCGAGATATACTGGCGTAAGCAAGACTCTCCTCACTCAAGTGTCCGCTAAAACTCACTTTTGGCAGAAAGGGGGTAAACGGTTTTTTGTCATCTAAGCGGCCATTTGTAAATAGCGTGCTGTTATCCGTAATCTCATATTCGAGCGCTTTTTCCTCCCTCTGGACGCGAGTGCCTGCAGAAATTGTATAGCGTTCGCTTATGTGATAATTCACATTGGCGAAGAGTGAGTATGTGCTGCTATCAAGCTTACCTGGCGTGAATACACGTACGTAGTTGTTAATATCAGCATTGAATAAGCTGGCACTTCTTTGGGTAGAGGTTTCCTGTAAAGCAAAGAAACTGCCTATAACGAAGTCGGTACTGTCACCTAACGCTGAAAGATAACGAAATTCTTGGCTCAACTGTTGATAGTCTTCGTCAAATAAACTGAATGCAGCAGGAAGCGGTCCGTAATCTTCCTCGTTAAATTCTTCGAATTGGCTGCTTCGATAAGCCGTAATCGAAGTGATTTGTGCGTTTGAATTCAGTCCATACTCCATTTTTATCGATCCTCCCAACAATTTTCTGCGTTCAAATTCTTTTGCGTCGTGAGCCACTTCGCGGGGGGCCGGGGCGGCACTAAATCCGTTGTAATTTCCATCATCGACTAACGCGCTAGCATTGGTCGCGAGTGAATAGTCTTCGAGCCAGTCAGCAGAGGCCAAAAGCTTAAAACGTTCGTTGGGCTGATACAGCAATTTAAGCCGTCCGGACTCTAAGTCACTGCCCTGCAGTGTTTTACCCGTAGTGATGTTATTAACAAAGCCATCTTCTTCGTAGCGGCTGTACTGAATACGCCCGGAAAACTGCTCAGAAAACACAACATTTGATTTGAGCCCGAGCATCGTATGATTGCGGCTGCCAACGCTGGCGGTTACGCTGCCTTCAAGCTCATCACTTGGATCCATTGTTCGTATATTAATGGCGCCGGCGATGGTGTTGATACCAAAAAGAGTACCCTGAGGCCCCTTAAGTACTTCGATTTGATCAATGTCGGCCAGACTCGCATCGAACGCCGAAGAACGCCCTAATGGTACTTCGTCGACGTAAACGGCCACGCGGGCCTCAGTACCAATATTACGAGAGTAGTCACCAACCCCCCTAATCGCAATTTCTCCCCGTGTTTTCCGCCCCCCTGCGCCGAAATTGACCGATGGAATGGCATACTCCAATTGGCTTAAGCCGATGACGTTAGCGCTCTCAATAAATTCCCCTGCGACTACATCAATGGCAATGGGTACGTCACTGAGGCTTTCATTGCGTTTTTGCGCTGTAACGATAACTTCTTCTAACCTTTCATATGCACTTGCCTCGACTACGAAACAAGTGAAATAAGAGGTAATACATAACATTACGGCCGTTTTTGTCGTCATTTAATTCACTGCTATTGGTTTAATGTGTTAGTAAAATATCGAGTGGGTGCGAGATGGACGCACCAAAAATAGGAGACCAAAAGGGACACTCACTCTAAAAAAAATAAAAACCACTCGCCTTTAGGGGCGAGGTAATAATAGATTGTCCAATTAGGCGCAGAGCTCTGCTTTCTCATCGAGGCACTTAAAGGGGCGCATGCCTGGGCATGTAACACGTTGAGTAACGAAGATGAGGAAGTAGAGAGCAAGCATTAGTGGATAATGTATTATTGCCTCGCCCCTTAGTTCAAACTAAGCGATATTTTCAGATAAAGCCTTAGGCCCGCAGTCTTAGGGGCGCAGGCTATCAATAATTCACTTATAGAACAACAAGCTATATACCCAAGCAGCGTTAAGCCTAGTGGTGCGAGAAAGGTGAAGGGGGATAAGCGGCTTATCAGCCAAATAACGACTGGCGGCGGCGCCGATTTGGCGTGCGCTGATAACCCATAGTAAACGCGGTACTTTCGATATGATCGCCTTACCCTGCAAAGGTTTTCGTATTCTTTTCGAAAGCACGGGTCAGCGCTAACCAGTTATTGGGTTCGAGACCTAGTCGATCGATAACCGGGGGTAAATTTGAGGCAATATGGCCCCTTTGACGCACAGGATTGACTAATCCTGCGACTGCATGGATGCAATAGAGCTGGGTATCATCACGTATTACTCTGCCCGCCCAATCCACCAATTCAAATAATTTAGAGTGCGCGTCCTGAATTATTTTCTGCATTATTTTTTAGCTTGCCCCCGCTCTCAAAGTGCGAAAAAACTCCTTATGTACACGCTTACGACTGCAATAGCGAATGCATTGACTACCAATTCGCCGTAACGATCTTGCGGTTTCAAACATAGATTGATTTTTGAGCACAAACTTTTTGGAAATCAAAAACTGGACCTTATATTGTGATTGAGTTGTAAGGATCCAATGTTAAAAAATGTATACTTAACCCAGTTATTATATCCTGACTAGAGTAATTGTTAGCCAATCACACCAACAAATAATATACGAATGGATCCCATGCAAAAAACCTTCTACCCTGCCATCCATGCATTTCGTGTTTTCGCCATAGTAAGTATTGTATTCCTGCATACTATCGGCTTCGTTTCTTACTTTGCAAACAATGCACCGCCAAGCGGAACACTACTGGTTATCAACAATATGAGTGAGGTGCTATTTCATGGCTTTACTATAATCTTTGCGCTTATTTCTGGGTGTATATTTTCTCTCGTATTGGCTCAAAAAGGGTGGCGGCATTTTTTTACAACCAAAATATTATATGTGCTTTTCCCATACATCATATTTTCAGCATTATTTACCTGGATTCAATGGGGCTTTGATGGATTAGGGCGACAAGTCTTTAATCAGGGGATATCAGCCTATCTATTAACGCTATTCAAAAATGTATACACAGGTCAAGCGTTGTTTACATTTTGGTATCTTCCAGTGCTTTTATCGTTATACCTTAGCACGCCAATTATTTATGCCCTGATTTGTTCAAAAAAATATTGGTCAAAAATAATAATTGCCATCTTACTACTCATGCCTTTATTGGTATCTCGCAGCTGGCCAGAGAATGGCATTCATAACTACATCTATTTTATGGGCGCCTATACTTTGGGCCTACTAACAGGGCAACACTATCAAAAAGCATTAACGCTAGTCACAAAATATTGGATAATAATTGCAGGAGTGGCAGTTGCTTTATCTTTAGCGCTAATGTGGCTGCAGACCAGTAACATCGATAAATTTGGTGATGTTTCACTGCGAGAAAGCGTTCACTATATTCACAAAATTTTCTTGGCAGCGTTACTTTTCTTTGTATTTGAGCGAAACATTAAATCGCTCCCCAACTGGGTTGACCAGCTGGGCAAGGCCACCTTTAACATTTACTTCATCCATGCTTTTTTATTATTTGAGGGCACTGCAATGCTAGCGCTACTGAATGTTAAAATGCCTTCGGTTCTCAGTATTTTACTGTATACCGGCTTAGCGGTTGTCGTCCAAATAATACTATGCATGCTGATTGTTTATTTAATACGAAAGTTATTAGGGCGCCACTCTAAATTGATTGTAGGCGCCTAACAGCGGCCTCAGTTGCAGGAAAATTGGATTTTTTTGCATGTAAAGAACTTCAGCGGTTTTACAAAAGCTAAGCAGGTGGAATAGAATCTAACCCGCTTAGCTTTATAGTTTTATATTGAGAAATCATAGGCGATTGCATTGTAACCTTCCCAGCCTGGACCACCAGAACCATGTCACCCTTTTTCGCTATATAGAGAGTTGAATCCTGCCCTTCCTCAATCACTTTCCGATGCATTAACTTGCTATGAGCAAGGACAGGCACTCGTCAAATTCTTTCTTTCAGATATGGATTACAATATGACATTTATGATACTGTTTTTTGGCTAGATAGCATTGTTATGACTTTCATTTTTCACCTTTTCTAACCCCTGATAAAACCAATCAACTTGATCATTTATAAATCTATCTGATTTGTCATTTTCAGGATATTGCTTTTGCAATTTTATATCATTTACCTGAGGATATTTTGACAATGTCAACTTTAGCATCTTCTATTGCAAAATCTGGATCACCAACCAGCATTGGGAACTTGCTAGTCATTTCACTTTCAAATCTTCCGAGCCCAATAAAACCGTCTACAATTGCATGGTAATGCAGGCCTTCCACCGCGTCTTTGTAAGATTCAACGGAAATGTTTTCTGGAAACAGCCCAGTCATTACAGTTGCAGAATGACTCGCCTGTAATGCTTCGCAAGAAGTCCAGGCGTTATCAGATGCGACTCGCTGACCATAATAGAATGAGCCAGCAACAGCCAAATCCAAAATTAATAATCCTGCAATATTCTTCATAGCTCTACTTTGTCATAACGCCGCCAGCAACTGCCGGAGTGAATTGGCTGCTTTTTTGCGTATTTTGCCAAGAAGAAGGCAGTTTACGGAGACCAGACTGACTGGCCTTGTTAAGCATTTGGACCTCCAGTTGATTCGTACCTATTAATATAGCTTTGCACTGGTTCTGCGGTTCCTGTGATTATAATATCCCCAGTCGTTTTTTCGACTATAAACGGTGCATTACCGGCAACAGCGTATTTCAATTCTTTGGTTCGATGCCATTTTTCTGAGGTATAAAAAAACACCCAACCCCAGCTTTTTTCGATAAGCGATTCTTCAAGAATAATATACCTATCGCCCTCTGGTTGAGGGTAAGAAGCCACTTCGTTTTCTATTAGCTCTCGAGCTTCTTGCAGAGAAATCATATTTTTCCTATTGATGTTTAACGCCTGCAGTTACGGGCGGAGAGTGATGGCTTTGTTGGCACGTTGATAGTGGGCCGATTTCTACGTATTAGTGTTGCGACTACAAACCAACTTAGCATGTAATAAACCATAATTTTTTGTGTAAGCGCCATGTATTGGTACCACTCCAACTCATTTTGTAATAGTTGAAGTGATACAAGGATATAAAGCGGAATCGATATAAAGACGACGCCACCTGGATTTTTGTAAGTCGATGAATGAAAATAGATATAAAATAATACATATACTAGAAAAGATAGTGTCCATATATATACGCCAAAAACATGTAATGATCTATGTGTATCATTTGGAAAAACAATCAGCAATATGATCCCTATAAGAGAAATAAGGCCAAAAGCCGAACCAACTTTATTTCCAATAGGTTTGTGTATATTTCTCACATACTCAGTTAAATAGAAAATAAACTGAGCCAACATAAAGAACAGCATAGAAACTACAAACGTAATCCTTGAAAGTAAATTATCTTCACCCGACAAGGACACAGAATGCCCCATGTCACTAAAATAATTCTGACTAAAGCTATACCCAATCGAATTCAAATCGTAAATGTGACCACCAGGGTAAAGTGCCATTGCGATAACAGCTAAGACTCCATGAAGTAATAGCCCTAAGAGAATAATAATATCAGGCTTCTTTCCTGCGAACATCTGCATAAAATACTCTTACTAGTGCTAACGCCTTTATATCCGGCTGACAAAGTGGCGGTGCTTTTGTTCGATAATTTTCGGAAAAATACACAAAACGAACAAAGCTTTGGCTGTCCAGGCACGAAGCGGCGATGGTTAATAAAATTGTTCGTCGTTTTGGTTACAGATTCAGGTTCTTCGCCCTTAAATACTTCGTAGTTTTTTAGCTTAATTTTACCCAAAACGACAGGGATTATTCTAACTAAAAAAACGACTAGGAACATTGAGCACATAAATATAAGCATTGCAGCTAACGGCTCTTTCAAGAGTTTTACTCTATTCTAAATTTAACGCCGCCATATGCCGCAGCTTTGTAGTTGGTTGTTTTTGCGGTAGTATTTTTCTCCGCAAAAACGAGCGACGGAAAAGCTGTCAGCATAATGGATTGGTTTAAGCGTTACTCAAAACCTTCTTGAAATTCGTTCATTGTACGAATTTGATATGCCTCATACTCCTCTCTCACACTCTCTTCTTGAGATCTGTTCATGCTTCCAATTGATATGTGATTTTGACACCAACCCGCTCGAAGGTATTCACGATAACTCATGATTTTTGGCCCCTTGTAGCTAGGCCGCTGAAAACTATATGATTTTTTAACCTCATAACCCAACACTGATGCACCTTCAAAACCTCGCCAATGGTCCAGGTATGCGCTGAACAGTAAAACTTTTACTATTAAACATGAGCAAGGACAGGCACTCGTCAAATCAGTAAAAGAGTATAAAGAACTCAACC
>NZ_CEXWTU010000246.1:0-7130 GCF_982758155.1 Marinagarivorans sp.
AGGAAGTAGGAGGCAAGTATTATTGGATAAAGTATTTTTTCCTCGGCCCTAAAGGGCCGAGGCAACAATTTACTGGCAATTCACTGCGCCAACATAACCCCAGCCGTTCAAGCCCTCTTGAATATCCACCACAACCTGAGCAGGTGTTTTGCTTCCCGCCAAAATAGCCTCTACCGCCGCAAAAACAAGGTCGTTATAGCTCGGCGAGCCGTGGTTAAGGGCATATGCTGTAAACAGACTAACAGGGTAAGCACGTTCAGCCACAATGGCTGCCATGTTCTTTAAATCACCCTCTTTGATGTAAAAATCCCGACCATAGGCCGGTAGTTCATTGACATGCTCAGCAAATAATTCAGCAAATTTTTTCGTCGTCGTAAACGTTAAGACTTTTTCGGCTGCAGCACGTACTTTAGAGGTGGAGCCAACCTGAAAAGTACCGTCACCTAAGGCATAAACTTTTTTCGATAAACCAGGTACCGGCCAAAAGCCTAGTTCAAACTCAGGGTCAATTTCGTAAAATATGGACGTTGGCCCGGCCATCCATGCACCGTCGATATTCATAGCAGAATTACCTACCGCCACTGCCCTAGCCATCACACCGTAGTCCTCGGTGATGATATTGTCATTCACAAAACCCCGCTCTTTCCATTGCACCAAGGTCTCAAAAATCAAACGGTATTGCGGCGTAGAAAAACAGGCTTCACCCGCCAACAATGCGGCAGAAAAATCCTCATCCACTAAACCCGCTAACAGCACCTCGGCCAACACCTGCTTTACATACCAGTTAGTGCCACCCGCCAGATGCATGGGATTAATCCCTTTCGCTTTTAGCGCTTCAAAAATTTGCGTTAACTCCGCCATTGTTTGAGGTTTTTTATCCAGCCCATGTTTACGCAGTAGCTTTTTATTAATTGTCATCGATTGCAACTGCAATGCAAATGGCACTCCGTAAGATACCCCCTGCGCACTTTTACCCGCTAATATGGCCGCTGGATTCATCATATTAAGATCATAAGCGTAAGGCTCGATAAAACCTCGGCGAATTAATTCTTGTAGATTAGTTGCCCCTGGTTGCCATAAAAACAAATCGGCTTTGCCATTTTGCAAGGCTAAAAAAACATATGAGCCATAGACCGATCGAAATACGGCCTCCACCTCAACCGTAACCCCAGGTATTAAATTTTGCGTATTAATCGCTTGCCATACAGGCTTATCTTGCGTTCGCCACGTGTAAAATTTAACCACTGTATTTTGTTCGTTAGCATGCACGACCGACGTCAATAGCCCAGCATCGAAAAATACAAACCCGCAAGTTACGATCAAACAAGCCATGCACCGCTTTAAGCTCTCTGAACACCATTCCCAGCACACAATCATAATGTAAACCTCTCTACCAAGGTTTCCAAATCATGTGTCGAGCGATATAGGCCATCAACTTGTACTTGTGTTTTCTGCGCCCCATCGGCCGTATCGTGCGAGAGCGCAGTAATCCTATCAATATTTCGATCAATATCTTCCGACGTACGGCTCTGCTGTTCTGAAGAGGTCGCTATTTGCAGGTTCAAATTTTTAGCATTGGAAATCATGGCGACAACTTCGGCTATTTGCTGAGAAATAATCTCAGCACTCGCAACGGAATCCTGTGTTTTTTCCTGCGAACGTTGAATTACCTCGACAGCATTTCGCGAACCATCCAACAATCGGTGAATATTCGTTTTAATTTCCTCTGTCGACAATCGTGTACGCTTTGCTAATGTTCTCACCTCGTCAGCAACAACGGCAAAACCTCTCCCTTGATCACCTGCGCGTGCAGCTTCAATAGCCGCATTAAGCGCCAATAAATTTGTTTGCTCGGCAATACCTTCAATAACCTGAATAATTTCTTCAATCTTATGCACGTCGCCATCTAAATCATTAATAACTCCGCAAGCATTGTTCATCTCTTCTTGAAGCAATAAAGATTTTTCTTTATTTTCAACAATTTTAGTTTGGCTCAACTCTGCATTTTCGTGGGCATTCGCCATTTTTTCGAACGCATTTTCGGCGTTGAGGGAAACCTCATTAATAGATACCGACATCTGATGCATAGCCGCAGCCACCATTTCTGTTTGCTCTTGCTGATTCGTCACGTTACTTAAAGACTGCTCTGTGATTGTGCGGGTCTGATTCACCGAATCGAGAATAAAGAGTGACTGCGACCGAATCGCCTGAATCATTGCTTGTAAGTTTTCGCTTAATGTTTTTGCCGACCCTTGCAACAAACCAAACTCATCGCGCTTTGACACAGCAATAGATTGAGAAAGATCACCCGTTGCCATACTTTCTAACACAGTGACCACATATTTAAGTGGAGCTTTAATACTTCTTACTACGAGCAAAGCAATAATTAAACAAGCCGCAATGGCAAGAACACTGATTGCAACAATTGTTGTTCGGCCACCATCAACCGTATTGGCGGCATTACTCGCTAAACGATGGGCATAGTTTTTGGCAAAACCACCTACAATCGCAAACTCTGTTCGAATTAATTTAATATTTTTTTCATTATTGGCGAGACTCTTTTCCATCACCGTTTCATTGCCTAAATAACCCGACTGCGACTCGAGCAAACCCCGATTACGCGCCACCACCCAGACAAGGTGACTAATTTTATCGCCAAGCTCAATCAACTCTGGCGCCAAGTACTCGCTTTGGGCCTCAAGCACCTTTAACTGATACCCCAGCTCAACATAGCGCTCTAACCATTTCGAAAACTGATCTGTTAATTGGTTGTATTCATCAAAGCGTGTCGTTAAAGCAATATACGTTGCCAGCGAAACACCTCGATTAACCTCTAGAATAGCGTCATAAACCAAAGGCCTTTCTTGTGCCGATAGTTCAAGTTTTTTTAAGCGATGGAACACAGCATCAATTTCATTTTCAGCCGCCTGAATTTCGTCTTTTAAACTGAGCAGACGGCTTAAGCCCGCAAGACTTTCTCTGTTTAAGAGCATCAAACGATCTACGCTAGCAAAAACTTCATTCGCCTTTGCTGCCATTCGCTCAAGACGCGCAACCTCACTGCCCCCATCTGGGACACGCAATAGCATTTCAGATAATTGTTTTGATAAGCGATGATAATTATCTTTAAACCCTGCAAAGCGGGCTTCGAAGTCTAATGCTTGCTGCTGATTAGTGCTGTTGTAATGCTGATACATTAGCAAATTAGCCAAAGCAAGCTCGTCAGCTAGCTGTGCCGTTGTATTACTGATCGGCGCGGCTTGGCGAGATACTTCCTGTAAATTTTGATTAATACTGGTAATACGCGACAAACCTGCAATGGCAATCGCTATCAAGCAAATCAAAATAAAAAGGTAACCGCCCGTAATGCGGTGAATGACCGACAGCTTCATAACAAAGCGAAACACCAAGGCTCTATTTTTATTCCAAATACAAGCATAAAGATCAAATTCCTAGTTTCCTGACTATCTACCTCAGTGTAGTACAGTTATAACGCTACCTCCTTAACCGCCAACAGGAAATAAGGGGCGAGGCAATAGTAGTTTGTCCAATTAGACGATGGGGCCTACAGGTACAGGGAAGTAGGTTATTAGAATAACGCATCGGGGCAGGAAGCCCCTTATTAGACATTGCAGGAGCATAATGTCGTGGAGCAGTTATCGAGCCTGTTTTCTCAGCAAGGCGCTCGAAGAGGCGCATGCCTAGGCATGTAACGCTTTGAGCAACGCAGTTGAGGAGACAGGAAACAAGTATTATTGGATAAAGTATTATTGGATAAAGTATTTTTTTCTCGGCCCTAAGGTAGGTTGAATCGTTAAATCACAGGCAAAAAAAAACGGGGCTTCAGAACAAAGCACCCGCTTTAAAGTACACCAAACCGTTATTGTGCGGTGGCCTCTTTGATTGCGGTATCACTCGCCCAAAGCCAGCGTAAACCCTCCGGCAATAACGCACCCGGATGACTGTCGTTATGCTCCCCATCTGTCCATACATGGGTAAACTCATAACGTGCACCCTCACGCTTTTGGCTATCAGCAAAGCGGTTTGCATAACCCAACGCCTTTACCATCTGCTGATTAGCTAAGAACCAATTACCCCATTCGTTATCAATATCGTTAATACCATCCTGAAAAAACACCCGCAACGGGCGAATCGGTTCACGACGAATTAGGGCTGGGTAATCCTGGCCACCCAACTTTATCGGTTTTGCATTAGGCTTAAACCCAATCGAAACGTAACTACCAATGGAGCTATAAACCTTACGAAAATAGTCCGGGCGCTGCCAGGCCGCGGTAAATGCGGCAATAGCCCCGCTGCTGGTACCGCCAATAACACGCATTTCAGGGTCGGTTGTTAAGGCATAGCGTTTACCCACCAACGGTAAAAGTTCTTCGATAAGCATACGAGCGTATCGATCATCAAGCGCATCATATTCCTGCGCTCGCTGATCGGGGTTACCCATACCTAAAGCATGAGGGTAGTGCTTAGAGCGGTTACCTGGCGTAACAAAGACACCAATACTTACAGGCATTTCACCACTTGCGGTCAAGTTTTCCATCACCTGCGGAACACGCAAAGAACCTTTAGGATTGGTCGCACGCTGGCCATCTTGAAAAACCAACAACCCAGCGGGTTTATCCTTTTTGTATTGAGCGGGCACAAAAATCCAGTACTGTCGCACTGTGTTGTCAAATACGGTGCTATAAAATTCAAAAGGCCCATCAAGTTGACCTTTAGGCACCCCCTCCTGAGGAAGGTGATCAGACGTTAATTGGACTCCTGTACGAATATCCATCGCAATAGCTGGCAATACTGAAAACGCCAAAAATAGCGCGAAGACTCTTTGAACCCAAATTACATACCGATGCATAGATAACCCTTAGTTTGCTTAGTACTTGCAGTCTAGCGGTAAAGCGCGACTTAAGCACCGCCCGTTGACAACCCCCAACACAAACCCACAAAAAAAGAGCCCGAAAGCTCTTTTTTTCCAGTACTTTATCCCGTACTTATTTTTCTCGCATTAACTGTTCTCGCGTTAGCCGTTCTCGCATTAATTATCAAAAATTGTTGGCATATCTTCAGGGAAGCTCTTCCAGACTAATGTTCCTTGACCGTAAATAGCCTCTAGCATTTCGCAGCGGTACCATTCGTTCTCTCTTGACTCGGGATCGCAAGATGCATATTCATTCAACATAAACCCAAGTGGTACCTCGGCATCACGAGGGTTACGCAGCATTCTAGAGCGATAAACAGGCTGGCCATCCATAACCTCTATTTCTGTTTCAGTAGCATGGCAAAAAGCGCACACGCTGAGCGTATTCGATACATCATAATTAATGTCCACATAAGGGGCGTTGCGTGGCAATAGCGCCGTCACCGGAAATTTGAGTTCAGCTTTAATAGACTGCCGCTGCGGCAATGCCGTATCAACTTCGAAAGACAATTCCAATAATTGCGTATCATCGACATCCCAAAACCGGCGATCCAAGCCCGTCTCAGGATCTTTAATCAGCTGTCCCGTTTCGGGGTCACGCACCGTATCGGACTTTTCATCAGGTACAACTGTAAGCATTAAGTCGTCAATCATGAAAAACACACGTGGGCTACGCTTGCCAACTGAAGGCTGGGCACTAAAGGTACTCAAAGTCGCGTTGTAGTACATGGGGCGGGGTAAACTTTTAACAAAACAGGCCAGCGTTAAAGGTTTAGGCATTGCATTAATCCAATCCACAACACTTGCGATATCGGTAACCGCTAAATCGGCTGGCGCCTCGCATAAGGGTTCACTGAACGCACTAGAAGCACTATCCGAACTTACGCTAGAGGCATCAGAAGAGCTAGCCTCTACCCCCGCACTAGAGCTCGACAAGCCGGCGCCATCGCAAGCAGACAGAAGCAAGCTACCGATAACGGTAACCAAAGAGAAGATTCTGCAGCCAGCAAACCTTGCGTTGTGAGATTTTTTGCGCGTCATACGACGTCCTTACATCAGCAATCACTGTAATTCGGCCCAAGGGGCGGCACTTACAGCAGGAGAAATCAGCTGCAAACGCAGCACTCAATCATTGAACCTATGTGTCATCGAAGTCATCGAAGTCATCGAACCCATAATAGGTATAGCTAGGTTATAAGTGGGAGCCCAACGATGTACAACGGTTTTTACCGACATTGCACCAAGGCTTGACACAAATCAACATCCGCGCAGACCGCTTAGCATCACTTCCCACAACACCTGCCAACCACGTCACATCGCAACTTTGGCCTGAATGTTTGCATTTACGCGAGGCATCTCGAATAATGCGTACTTTTTCGAGATGCCTGTGACCAAACGACGCACACCCGTAAACCGCTCAAACAAGCCTACCCATCGCAATGGCTCCAATTCGCGACCACAGAGCAAGCCTTCAAGCACACAATCAGAATATGCCGACTACTCGCCCGAAGTCCGTGTTGCCAATCAAATGCGGCAAGCACTCACTTTATGGCAAGAATGGCTAGATCAGCGCAATTGGTACCAGCTAGACCGCTGGCTGAAGCACACGCTGGGTAAAAACAGAAAGTACGGCAAGCGAGATCGCCTGTTTTATGGCGACGTACTTTTTAATGCTGCACGCTTTGGTTATTGGGCAGCCAATGTGATAACACTGAAAAACACCATGGACTCAGGGGCAACCGCGGCGCAAAGCATCGCCAACTTTAGCGAACTCACCCCCGACGCCGTCAGCCTTAAAGAGCAACTTGGCATACTCAGCCAAAACATCAGCGGCGAAGCCCTTTTGGCGCTATGCCAATGGCGCGCTGCCGCCAAACACCCCCTACCTAGCGAGCTAAGTGAATACCAAACCAGCATCGATGCCCTACAAGCCTTTAAACAAGAAGACTTATCCGGCACATTGGTATGGCACGGCATTCCCACTAGCTATACAGCACAACTTGAAGCCCTTGTTAACATTGGCGGTAACGATGCCTTGCATACGTTTTTAACCGCGCAAGATACTCGCCCACCACTGTGGTTACGCCTAAACCACGAAGATAAACGCTCTGAAGTCATGGTTGAGCTAGCCGAATTTTACGACGCAAGAGAAGACGGCCGTGCAATTTCCATTCAAGGCGAGCGCGGTGTTTTTGGT
>NZ_CEXWTU010000247.1:0-7085 GCF_982758155.1 Marinagarivorans sp.
GTCAGGTTTTATTCCGAAAAGCCCGTTATCTTTGATAACGGGCTTTTTTTTGCTTGCGGTTTAGTGAGCGAAAAACACATTTGATAGGCTGTTTTTTTAGGTTATCCTGCTTGCGTTCAATCTTAATTCCGTTGACACTCTCAGCTACGCTAAGTATCGTAGCGACCCTTTTTGCAGTCATTTTTGGCGTTAAGACGTCACTGCAATTGAAATAATTAATCACCAATATGAGGTGGGTTTTGAAAACCGTAAAAATAGGTATTTGTGGTCTTGGCACCGTGGGAAGCGGTACTTTTAACGTGATTAAACGTAATCAAACTGAGATTAATGCGCGTGCGGGCTGCAATATTGAAATTACGCAAGTGGGGGCTCGGCGAGATAACCCCAATGCAGATACCAGCTCCGTTGATGTGTCCCGTGATATTTTTGATGTTGTAAACAATCCAGAGATTGATATCGTTGTCGAGCTTATCGGCGGTACAACTTTGGCTAAAGAGTTAATTCTTAAAGCTATAGAAAACGGTAAGCACGTAGTGACAGCCAACAAGGCTTTAATTGCTGAATACGGCAATGAAATATTTGCAGCCGCTAAAGCTAAAGGTGTCTCTGTTGCTTACGAAGCCGCTGTTGCTGGAGGCATACCGATTATTCGTACCCTGCGTGAAGGCCTGTCGGCGAATAAAATTGAATGGTTAGCAGGTATCATTAATGGTACGGGTAACTTCATTTTGACGGAAATGCGAGACAAAGGCCGTACGTTTGACGATGTTTTGGCTGAAGCTCAGGCGTTAGGTTATGCCGAAGCAGATCCTACGTTTGATGTTGAAGGTATCGACGCTGCACATAAGCTTGTTATTTTAGCGTCCTTAGCGTTTGGTATGCCTTTACAATTCGATAAAGTTTATTGCGAAGGTATAGCTGACATATCACCCGAAGATGTTACTTATGCTACAGAGCTTGGTTACCGAATCAAACATTTGGGTGTTGCTCGCCAGCATGAAAGCGGCGTGGAATTACGTGTGCATCCGACATTTATCCCTGAGCGTCGCTTGATTGCCAATGTTGATGGTGTTGACAACGCTATATTGGTCAAGGGTGATGCCGTGGGTTCTACATTGTATTATGGTCCTGGAGCTGGCAGTGAGCCTACAGCCTCATCAGTGATCGCGGATGTTGTTGATCTAGCGCGGATGCTTTCAGCTGAGCCAGAAAACCGTGTGCCTTATTTAGGGTTCGTGGCTAATAGTTTGCAAGAGCATACTATTATGCCTATGGGCGAAATTGAGACGGGTTATTACTTGCGCTTGTCCGCTGTCGATAAGCCTGGTGTTCTTTCTAAAGTAACTCAGATATTGAGTGATCAGGGCATTAGTATTGAAGCGTTGATACAGAAAGAGCCCAAAGATGATCAAATGGAAGTTCCTGTAATAGTGCTATCGAATCGTGTTAAAGAAAAGCATATGAACGAAGCGATTAGCAAGATTGAAGGCCTAGATACTGTTGTGGGTAAGGTTATTCGTATAAGGGTTGAGTCCTTGTTATAAGTGGCGACTCTACAATTACGGTTATAGATAAATTAAAAGCCTGAGAAATTATTGTGAAATTTATAAGTACTCGTGGGCAGGCGCCTGCACTTAGTTTTGAAGATGTTGTTTTAACGGGTTTGGCCTCTGATGGAGGTCTTTATATTCCTGAAACAATTCCGCAGTTTAGTACTGATGAAATTGCAGCTATGCGCGGCCTGCCATATAACGAGCTAGCATTCAAAATTATGGCGCGATTTGTTGATGGTGCGGTATCCGACCACGACTTAAAAGATATTATTGATCGTTCTTACACGTCTTTTCGCCATAGTGCTATAGCACCACTGGTGCAAACCGGCCATAACGAATTTATTCTTGAATTGTTTCAAGGGCCTACGCTTGCCTTTAAAGATTTTGCATTACAATTTTTAGGTAATTTGCTTGATTTTATTTTAGAAAAGCGTCAGCAAAAAGTCGTAATTATGGGTGCAACATCTGGCGATACAGGCTCTGCCGCTATTGAAGGCTGCCGTCATTGCAAAAACGTTGATATTTTCATATTGCATCCTAATAAGCGCGTGTCAGATGTGCAGCGCCGCCAGATGACCACGGTTATTGAAGATAACGTGCATAACATTGCACTTGAAGGCAATTTTGATGATTGTCAAAATATGGTTAAAGCGAGTTTTTCTGATCAGTCATTCTTGCCTGAAGGTCGTCAGTTAGTTGCAGTTAATTCGATTAACTGGGCGCGCATTATGGCGCAAATTGTTTATTATTTTTATGCCGGGGTTGCTGTGGGCTCACCCGATCGTAAAGTGTCTTTTTCGGTACCTACGGGTAATTTTGGTGATATTTTCGCGGGTTACTTGGCGAGTCGTATGGGTCTGCCAATTGATCAGTTGGTTATTGCAACTAATCAAAATGATATCTTGCATCGATGTATCAGCGCTAATGACCATTCAAAGCAACCTTTGGAGCATTCGTTATCGCCAAGTATGGATATCATGGTGTCCAGCAACTTTGAGCGTATGCTGTTTGATTTATATGATCGTGACGGTAGTGCAATTGCAGGTTTGATGGAAGAGTTCAAAAGCGGCAATATGACTCTTAGCGAAAAGGCATTAACGCGAGCCCGTGAGTTATTCAGTAGTTATCGCTTAAACGATGAGGAGGTTCTTGCTGTTATTAAAGACACCTTCGAATCGACAGAATATTTATTAGATCCTCATACGGCCATTGGTCTTGAAGCTGCTCGTAAAACACGTCGTAGTAAAGATGTACCGATGATCTGCATGGCAACGGCTCACCCCGCAAAATTCCCTGAAGCTATTCAAAAGGCTGGATGCCAAGACCCCGCTTTACCTCATCATATGCAGGATTTATTTGATAGAGAGGAGCGCTATCAAATTCTCGACAATGATATGGCGAAGGTGCATAGTTTTATTGCCGGTCATATCCGAGCATAGCCGAATATTTTTTTATTGAAAGCCGCCTATTCTGGCGGCTTTTTTGTTTGTGAGTCTGCGGCAGTTGTGGCGGGTGATTTGCTTGCAATTGATGGTAGTCTTGAATGTAGAGTGTCTCTTAATTTTCACCAGAACATTGGCGTAATGAGTATGGATCCATCGCAAGTACCTGTTGTGTTATGTGTCGTAACGTTGCTAGTCGTGATTTTAACAGCGGTGGTGTGGACGGTACGTAGACAGCACCAAAAACAAAAGCGCACGCAGGGCATTATTTGGTTGCAGGCCCTACGTTCAATGTTGATGCATATACAGCGTCACAGAGGGCTATCAACGACTGTTTTAGGTGGTGATGTGAGCTTGTTTGAAGAGCTCGAAGAGTCTCAGCGCAGTGTGAGTCGTGACCTAGGGCATATCGCACTTGTTGGTGATTGGATTAAAGATAATCCTAACTGGGAGGCCATTACGGCACATTGGGCACGTCTTGCTGGACAATATAATCATCTCGATACACGTAAAAATCTTGACCAACACAATAAACTGATTCGCGGAATACTTGTTTTTATTGATGATGTCGCAATTGAGCATCACCTTGTAGATACCCGTTTAGATGATGTTCCTTGGCGCTATATGCTGGGCGTGGTTGAGCAGCTAGGGCAAATCAGAGCAGTTGGATTGGCATACATCGCTAGTTTAGCGCGCCATGAGAATGCACCGAAGTTGCGCACATCCTTGCAGGTATTAATGACAGAGTTTGCGAAGACTATTGATAAGCCTGAATTCACCCGTTTTTTAAGTGAGGCTCATAGGCAAAAAATCCAACATTTTTTAATGTGCTTCCCTCAGGCTTTACTGGAAAACCCCGAAACCCGCCCGCTGCAAAGCTATTATCAATCGGCTACTGGGGTAATTGATGAGCTTTATCTGCAGTTTGATGATCAGCTTAAAGCCGTGATGCACGTTCTTGGGTGATCGTTATGCTACTGTGTCGCGCATATCGTTCTTAAATTAAGTAATTTCATGCATAAAAAAATCCTTCCTCGTAGCATCCAAGATGACTTCCACTTAAGCTCTATATCTTCTGTTCTTGCTCGTATTTATGCTGCTCGTGGTGTGTTAGATGATAGCCAGCTGGACTATTCCTTAAAGCATCTGTTTAGGCCATCTCAGATGAAAGGGGTTGATGACGCGATAGGGTTATTGCTTCGTGCTCGTAAAGAGCAGCTGCGCATTTTGATCGTGGGAGACTTCGATGCCGATGGCGCCACAAGTACAGCCGTAGCCGTACGTTGCTTGCGAGCGCTTGGGTTTGCTTCTGTTGATTATTTAGTCCCTAATCGGTTTGAATACGGTTATGGCTTAACGCCAGAAATAGTGGAAGTCGCTAAACAGTTCCACCCAGATCTTTTAATTACCGTCGATAACGGCATCTCCAGTTTGCAGGGCGTGGCGGCAGCGCAAGCGGCGGGTATGCAAGTAATGGTGACCGATCACCATTTGCCGGGGGCGGAGTTGCCGACGGCGGAGGCTATTGTGAACCCTAATCAGCCTCATTGTGAGTTCCCAACAAAAAATTGCGCTGGCGTAGGCGTTATCTTTTATGTGATGTCGGCGCTACGTTCGGCAATGCAGGCCGAAGGTTTTTTTGCGGAGGCCCCGGCGCCTAATTTTGCTCACTTTTTAGATCTCGTGTCTTTGGGTACTGTGGCTGATGTTGTGCCGTTGGATCACAATAATCGGATTTTTGTCCAGCAGGGTTTGTTGCGTATGCGTGCCGGTTTTGCTTGCGAAGGTATTAAAGCTATCGCACAGGTCGCTGGGCGGCAGCTCGAAAAATTACGCGCGACGGACTTAGGTTTTATGGTAGGGCCGCGTTTAAATGCGGCGGGTCGGTTAGATGACATGAGCTTGGGTATTCGCTGCTTGTTGTCGGATGACCCCGCAGAAGCGTTAACCTTGGCTGCCGAATTGGATGCACTGAATAAAGAGCGTCGTGCGATTGAAGGGAGTATGCAAGCTGATGCCGCGGCTTTCTTAACGGCATTGGATCGCGATGATGATGGCGAAGTACCGTTTGGGGTGTGCTTGTATCAAGAAGACTGGCATCAAGGTGTGATTGGTATTTTGGCCTCAAGGGTAAAGGATAAATTACATCGCCCAACGATTGTTTTTGCAGATGATAATGAAACTACACTTAAAGGCTCTGGCCGCTCTGTGCCGGGAATACACTTGCGCGATGTACTCGATGACGTAGCCGCTAAAAATCCAGGGATGCTGACAAAGTTTGGCGGCCATGCGATTGCTGCAGGCCTAAGCTTAGAAAAAAAACACTTACCCGCTTTTGAAAAAAGTTTTGCTAAAGTGGTTGCGAGTAGAGCTGGTGAGGATGGATTAACACCAGTTATTTATACGGATGGCGAGTTACAGGCCGAAGATTTTAATTTGTTATTGGCGCACGAACTGGAGAATGCGGGCCCTTGGGGGCAGGCGTTTCCAGAGCCTTGTTTTAGTGGCGACTTTATTTTGGTGAACCAGCGCATTGTGGGTCAGAAGCATTTGAAACTCGTTTTGGCGCTGCCATCCTCACCACAGAAAATCATTGATGCCATTTATTTTAATTGTGATTTAGCGCAATGGCCTAATCAGGACTGCGCAAATATATTTGCAGTATTCAAGCTGCAGGTGAATGAGTTTAATGGCCGCCAGAATATTCAGTTGATGGTTGATTATTTAGATGCACGTTAGAAATCTTTTAAATATTTGCTTTCCGTCAGGGAGTGTCAGTGCAAGTGAAAACTGCACACTGAGGTTACGGGTAGAGAATTGTCGCCAGGATGGTCGTCGATAAGCGAGTCGTAAGCGTCCATGTATTCTTCCTGTTTCAAACCGTGTGATGAAGGTTTTCATCCCGATTAAAAACTGTGCTTAAGGGCAACCTATTTTACCCGCTTTATCGGTTAAGCTGCTCTTTCTACTGTAAGTGTAATAATTTCAATAAGGGTTATAGCGTGGGCGGTTTAAAGTTCGTTGTGGTTCTAGCCATGAGTTTGGTAATTGCAGGCTGTATAAGCGGTGATGTAGCCGACGATGCATTACCCTCGGTGCCGTTAAATGACACGGGTGTTGCGCTGTGTATGTCTGCCGCTTGGGAGCAGGAAAATTGTACGAGCACTAATAGGCCCGGGCAGGACGGCCAGTATGGTCGCGATTCGGCTGTTCCGGCGATGAAACTAGGTTCTGGTAGTGCCGGCTTTGATTTTATTAAGCGTGATGCCGCGGGGTTCGCGCTGAATGATCAGTTAGTCGATTGGAGCGAAAATACCGATGGTATGGCTTGGGATTGTGTCGAAGATAACGTAACCGGCTTAGTCTGGGAGGTAAAGTCGGTCAATGCGAACGCCCAGCGGTACAGTAACCATACCTATAGTTGGTATCAGCCCAATGATGGACTAAACGGTGGTAATGCCGGTGTTGCCAATGGTGGTTCATGCTTAGGAAGTGATTGCGATACTGCCGCTTACATCACGCAGGCTAACGCTTCGGCTCGGTGCGGGCGAACTGATTGGCGCTTACCCTCTGTGAGCGAATTACTTTCCATTGCCGATCAAAGCCGCGCTAACCCGCCGTTAGATATTACCGTATTCCCCAATAGTGCGTATAACGCGCACTGGACATCGCAAAGTGTGGCCTTCAACCCCGAGTTTGCGTGGTATGTCTATTTTACTGCCGCAGGCAATGGGATTATTAACAAAAGTAATACGGCCCATGTTCGTCTTGTTAGTGGAGGAGTAATTCCATGAGGATCGTAATCAAACTGTTTTTGAGTTTCATCGTGAGTTTCCACGCGGTTTCTTGGGCCGAGTGCGACCTTACTGTAGCGCCGACAACACCGGCAGAGCGTTTCACCGAAATGAGTAACCCTGCCATTTTAAGGGATACACATACGGGACTGCAGTGGCAGCGTTGTGCGCTGGGTTCGACATGGTCTAAAAGCGAAGGTTGTTCGGTAACTGAAGGAGTGCAGGGCGTATACACTTGGGATGAGGCTTTGGCGGCGACACCCAATGGTTGGCGCCTACCCAATAAAAAGGAGTTG
>NZ_CEXWTU010000248.1:0-7027 GCF_982758155.1 Marinagarivorans sp.
AGGCAGGAGGCAAGTATTATTGGATAAAGTATTTTTTCCTCGGCCCTTAAGGGGGGGCTAGTCTATTCGGATCAGACTATTTGGCTAAGACTAAAAGTAGCTTTAGGTGTTACTTTTATTGATGGCTTCGATGATTAGCTCTGGTGAACCGACCATGGGGAAATCACCTGAGGTTAACAGAACAACTGTATCCGCCATTTTAATGTAATCTTCACGGTGAGTAACCAGAATAACTGTACGGTGACCTTTCCAGCGCTCTATCGTTTTCCGGAAGGCATCACCCGCACTGCTATTCAATAACGCATAGGGCAGCTCATCAAACAACATCAGTGATGTGTTTTTTATATAAGCACGTGCAAGGTTTAGCTTGTATGACAAACCCGAAGGTAACTGAAAACCATCGATGCCTATTTGGGTTTCTATCCCCTTCGGTAATGCACACACCTCCTCCCAGGCATCCACTTGATTTAATGCGACCTTAATCGCTTGTGCATTGACTAGTGGGTCGGCCATACGCAGATTGGACGAAATTGAACCGTTAAAAAAGTGAGGTACTTGAGGAACATACGCAATATTTTTTCGTAGATCAATCAAATCCAGCTGACGAATATCGAGCTCGTCGATACGAATATTACCCGCTTGAGGTCTATAAAATCCGTTGATCAGCTGCAAGATCGTTGATTTACCAGAACCATTACCACCGGTAATCGCAACAAGGTCTCCAGGTTTTGCGCTGAAGCTAAGTCCAGTAAAAACAGGGTCGCTTATTTTGTTATATCGAAGGCCAACCTTACTAAATGTGATTTGACCTTTTAATTCGTTAATTCGGGTATGCGAGGCCGAGTCTTGCGCCTCGGTATTGATCGCCATAAGGCGATTAACCTGATCAACCGAATTACGTACTTGCTCGAAACGGCTCATGGAGTTACACAAAATTTTGAAGGGGGTTAATACCCGCCAAACCAGTAGTGTGGTTGCAATTAATGCACCGGTCGTTATTTCACCCGCCAGAATCCCCACTACGCCTAAATAGATAATCGTAAGACCTGCCGCCACAAATAGGGCATGGGAAATCATCTCTATACGCGCGGATAAGAATGCGGTATTAAATGCTGATAACGAAGCCTTACCGGATACTTTTCGATACTCTTCGATCCATTTTTCACCAATACCGCTAGAGCGAATTCCATGCATCTTTTGAAACGTTTCGAATACCATTTGCTGCCGTACAGAATGATCCCGACCAGATAACTTAGTCGATGTTCGCAACGACGTCCCCGTAAAGAATAACAAAACTAAATACAATGCAGCGACAGCGAGTGGGACGAGCGCGAGTTTTCCGGCGATAAGAGCAATAGCTAACAAGATAATAAGCGTGAAAGGTAATTCGACGATCGCTAAAAATAATGGGCCATTGAAAAAATCTCGAATACTTTCAAAAGCACGAATACGAGAGATTTGAGCAGATACTGATGCGCGCTCAGTAAAAGTTATAGGCATAAAGACTAGCTGCGAAAATATATGATTACTGACTATCGTATCTACGCGGGAACTAAACCACGATAATGCTCGCAGGCGAACTAAGCGCAAAGCGCCCTCGCAGCATAACGCTAAAAAAGCACCTACGATTAGGGGCATCAAGGTTTCGGGTGAATGTAGCCCAATAACACGATCATAAACCAACATCACAAACAGGGGCGCCGCGATGGCTACAAGATTAATCATAATACTGACAGAAAAAACTTGCCAAAATAAACTTTTAAAGCGTTCCAATAGTGCACGAAACCAGGTAAAGCCCGACGCCGCCATATAGTCTGGCGTAAGCGGTTGCGGCGATTCCGATTCTTTCGTAAAAACGTAGGCCTTACCTTTAGGTATTTCGGTGCTATTAACCGTCATTACCCGCTCGGCAGAGCAATCATAGAGGGTCAGCATGAGCGTATCGTCTTGCGAGTGCGAACCTAGAATGACAACAGGTTGCAAATTATTCAATTGATTGTTTACCTCAGCCCCTTGAAACGGAACATACAAGCAGGGAAACAAACGATCATCAATAATCGCGGCATCGATCAATAATTCATTGGCAAGATATCCCAAATTTGCGATAGCATTCATGACATCGACAGCATCAATACTTCGCTTTGTGCTTGGCAAATAATCGCACAATGTTCGTTCGCTAACAGGAAGCTCCAGCTCTACCGATAGACAAACAATCGCATTTTCATAACAGCGACTTAAATCCTCGTTATCAGACAACCAACCCGCCGCTCGCAACTGCGACAGTATCACTTCGATCTGATTCGCTTTTGACATCCAGGCCTGGTCGTTAAGCTCTAATGCTGCATTCACAAACGTAGCACCTGATAAGGTTTAACATCGTGTAACTTACTGTCGTCTACAGCGTGGCTTTCTTTCAGCTCACCATTATCCAAAATATAATCTCGGTCAGATAAAAACAAAATATTCTTATCATCGCTCACTAAAATTAATGTGACTCGACCTTTGAGCTTAGCTAGCAATTTATACACAAGGTGGTAACCCTCTTTGTCTAACCCCCTGTCGGCATTATCAAACAATAATACCTTAGGCTTAGCCGCAAGTACCCGAGCAATAGCAATACGCTGCTTTAAACCTGGCGGAATTGCATCGGAGCTACCGCCTTCCAATAAGGTATCAAATCCTGCGGGGAGTTTTGAAATCTCCTTATCAATACCCAACAGACCTGAAATTTGCTTTACATTTTCGGCACTATTCAAACCAAAAGCTGTTAAATTTTCAGCTATCGTACCTTTAAAAATGATGCCATCCATGGGTAAATATCCCAAGTGCTGCATTAGCTCTTCTGGCGGGTGTAAATGAGCCGACACGCCATTAACCAGCACATGACCTATTTTCGGCAAATACAACCCGGAAATTAACTTTAACAATGTCGTTTTACCACAACTGTGATCGCCCGATATTGATATCGCATCCCCACGCTTTAGCACCAGAGATATATCTCGTAGTAATGCACGGTCATTTTCGGTATATGAGAAGCAAAGGTTATTAACGGCAACAGCGCCTTCAATAACTGTCAAAGACTCTTCAGGGGCATGCTCTATTTTTTTCGTCGAAAATATACTATTGACCTGCTCTCGGCATAATTGATAATCCTGAAATCGCGTCCAAATTGAAAGGGCCTTTTGTACCGGGCTCATAATACGCCCCGACAATAAGACACAAGCAATTAAAGTTCCCATCGTTACCTCTCCAGACAACACTAGGGGTGCACCAAATGCAATCATGGAAACCGTCATGATTTGGGTAAACAAGGCACTGTAATTACTGGCCGTATTGGTTGCTTTTGATAAAAAGTAGCTGTGGGTACTAGTAGCACGCTGCAATTCTTCATACTGCCGCTGCAGTTGATTTTCGTGGCCTAAAGATTTTGCCGTATGAATCCCGGTAAGTACCTGAATAAAAAAGCTCATTCGCTTTTCATCCGAGCCATCCCGTTGCGATAAAATCGCTTTTATCTTTTTACCTAAGGCCCACGCTAACAAAGCAAAGACCAATAATATTGCTACAGGAACAATCACTAAAGAACCGGCTAACAGAGCAATTAGAGCGATATAAATAGCCACAAAGGGTAAGTCGATAAGGGTGATAAGCGCTTGGCCACTGGTGAATTCGCGCATTCGTGATATTGAGCCCATACGCTGTAAGTGCTGGCTGACATCTTCCCGCTCAACATCGGATAAATCGGAATGTAATATATGGCGAAGCGCATTGCAACTCAGTGCATGCTCATACACGGCGCTGCTCCAACTCACAATATATGAACGCGCCAAACGAATAAAACTTTCGAGTAATACCGCAATCGCAACCCCCATTGTTAAGGCATTAAGCGTACCCATATTTTGGCTCACTAGAATACGGTCGTACACCTGCAGAGTTGTAACGGGTAAGCTTAACGACAATAAGTGTATCGCTAGGCTGGCAATAATGAGGGTATTCGTCTTATTCTCAAACGTGATATCGGGATGCTTTAAATATTGCGCATCGACAGGATGCAAAATTGTTCTTAAGTACAACTGTGCCGTTCTGATTTTATTTGTGAGATGGGAGGCAACATAGGCCATTTCATCAAACCCTTTTTACTGGGATGCTATTCCACCCCGCCATCGTTAGACTTTCGCTTTATTAAGCATAGACTCTTAACCGAAAAATGGAGGAGGGATTAGTGGAGTAATAAGATCTGATGTATGCGTTTATGGGTTTAATGCACTTTTTTCATAACTCGCAAAATTAAGCTAATTTTTTTGGCTGCTTGCAATGGATTGAGCCCAGTAATGGCTATTTGAGCGTCGGCACGGTTATAAGAATCTTGGAAATATTCCATATCGGTATAAATGGATTTTAGATACCGTGCCGCTTGCGCTTTATTGAGTGTTTTTTGTTTTGGGTTTGACTCTTCATCAAAAAATGTGAGCCGTTTAAATATATTTTCGGGTGAATCAAATAGGCTAATTTTTGCGCATGACTGTTCTTTAACCACATCCCAGTAGGCCTCCATAAAGCCACTGGGCGGCATTGAAATGACGGCCTCTTCACTTTTCGGTTGCGCTAACAAATGCACCAATGCCTTAGCCGCTTCGATGCGGTATTCCCGCATGGTCGGGATTTTGCGGCGTAACGGGCGGATTTTCATGCCGTGAAAGCGTTCAATTTCACGATCCATGTCAAAAAAGGGGCGATTTAACTGCTCGGCCAATAGTGGTCCAACCGTCGTTTTTCCCACACAACTAACGCCTGACATAAATATGCGCATAATTTTATAACGTCCTTATTTATTACCCGGCTGCCTACATAAACTGATCATCACCATAATCACTCAGATCATCATTATTGTGGAAACCGTCATCATCTAATTCGCCATCATCTTCATCTCCGCCGTTTTCGCGGCCCGGATTCGAATCATCACTTGTGGCCTCGACCCAACTCACTCCATCGTCGTCACCAAACTCATCATTTGACTCATCGTCAACTTCTTCTAACCAGCTATTACTGGAGCTACTCCCTTCAAGCTCTTGCTCCTCGTCAGGCTGGGGCCCACCTTTTTGCTGAGCCGCGATGCCTATATCTTCATTAGCCGCGTCACTGCTATTTCCTTTATCTTTACTGCTGCCTTTGTCGTCGCTGTCGCCTTTATCTTTACTACTGCCTTTATCGTCACTTTCGCCTTTGTCTTTACTGCTACCTTTATCGTCGCTGTCGCCTTTATCTTTACTGCTACCTTTGTCGTCGCTATCGCCTTTATCTTTACTGCTACCTTTGTCGTCGCTGTCGCCTTTATCTTTACTGCTGCCTTTATCGTCGCTATCGCCCTTATCTTTACTGCTGCCTTTGTCGTCGCTGTCGCCTTTGTCTTTACTACTGCCTTTGTCGTCGCTATCGCCCTTATCTTTACTACTTCCTTTGTCGTCGCTATCGCCTTTGTCTTTACTGCTGTCTTTGTCGTCGCTGTCGCCTTTATCTTTACTACTGCCTTTATCGTCGCTATCGCCTTTATCTTTACTGCTACCTTTGTCGTCGCTGTCGCCTACATCGCCAGGTACATTATCTTCACTGTTTTCGTCATTCTCACTCTCGTCATTATTATCACCAATAATGCCCCCACCTTTATCCTGCGAGCTATCTTCAGCTTCCGCATTTTCATCATTCCAAACAATGCGCTCCACATTGTCGATATTGATGCGCGTACCTTCATCCAAACGGATTTCACCCACGGCATCATCACTCAACACGATTTCACCATTACTGGTCGAAATAACCGAGCCTTGGGATAGGTCGACAGTAAAGTCATCGCTTGATGTCACACGACTAACATCGGTGAGGTCAATGGTATCGATTCCATCTCCACCATCAACCGTATCGGTGCCGTCGGTACCATGGTAAGTAAAGGTATCGTCGCCATCGCCACCATCTAAAGTATCGCCTTCCCCTCCTCCACGAATCGTATCGTTACCTGCCCCCCCATCAATCGTGTCCTTGCCGAGACCACCATCAATAAAATCGTCGCCATCACCACCGTAGATTTCGTCTTTCCCATTGCTGGTGCTTATCGTGTCATTGCCGGCGCCGCCCTCGATGTAATCATCGCCATTACCGCTATCAATAATGTCGTTACCATCATCACCGTAGATATCATCTTTGCCATTGCCACCAGTAATCGTATCGTTGCCGCTACCACCGTGCAGCTCATCATCGGCATTGCCGCCATCGATAATGTCATTACCGTCATCACCGTAAATTTCGTCTTTGCCGTTGCCGCCAGTAATTGTGTCGTTGCCACTACCACCGTGCAGCTCATCATTGGCATTGCCGCCATCGATAATGTCATTACCACCTTCGCCAAAAATGGTGTCCTTGCCATTGCCCCCGTATATTTCATCATCACAATCGGTACCGGTTAACGTGTCGTTACCATTTCCGCCATCTATCACAACCCCTTCGCAGTGGCCATCCTCATCAATATCACTTACATTCACAGTGAATGTTTTGGTCGTAGAAGCGCCGGCAGAATCGGTTACCTGAATGACCACATCAATGGCTTCTGTTTGCTCATAATCGATTTCGGCACCGTCTTTAACGACCAGCTGACCATCAACAACCTCGAAAGGTGAATCACCGACTACCGCATAAACATGAGTATCATTTTGATCTGAGTCTTGGGCCGATAGATCTCCAATTACCGTACCGCCACCTGCATTTTCTTCCACGCTATTACCGGTGAGTACGGCTATCGGAGAATCGTTCGAACCGGTCACGGTAATGGTGAGATCAGCCGTGCTGGTTTCGCCGTGCTCATCGGTGACGGTGTAGCTGACCGTCACATCCTCCGTTTCACCTTCCGCGAGGTTGTTATGGGATTCATCCGGGTTGAAGACGACTTTGCCGTCGACAATTGAAACCGAGCCGGCGCCGTCGCTGACTTCGGCACTGGTTAAACTTAAGGTATCGCCATCCGCATCGGTATCGTTGGCAA
>NZ_CEXWTU010000249.1:0-7026 GCF_982758155.1 Marinagarivorans sp.
AGAAAAAAGCCCAACGCTGTATCTTATATTGCTGGGCCTGTTTTTAGTAAATTATCAATCAAGGATTAAGCCAGCACCTTCGGATGAAAGTGCGAGAATAAGCCTACTGTTTTCGTAGCTGTTATAAAAACGGGACATCTAGTTCGATCTAACAGTGAAGAGCTCTAAGGGGCGCCAACTATTCCCCCTGTGTACTTCAACAGCTCCTCCGCGTAAAGACAGTCGAACCTTTTTTCTAGCATGCGGCCCGGACTCTCCCCCCAACGGAGACATTGACCTAGACGATTCTCGAAGGAATGATGCTCATGCATCACCACTTTGAGAGGCCGCGATTAATTACAATCATAGCTATGTAGCAACCTCAGAAGCTCCCACTTACTTAATATATTTGTCTACTCTGCCCTCAACTTATCCAAGCGCACCCCTATAGCTTCCGCCCTGCTGGTGATTTCGGAATAGCTTTTTATATCACCATTACGCTGCGCACTCATGGCCTCCTTGAGTAATCTGTCATAGTCTTTTTGAAGCGCTTCCAGCTCACTGCCTTTACGATTAAATAGGTTGAATAACTTCATACCCTTAGCCTTACTCTAACTCGGTCCAAATAACGGAAGGCAACATCCCCTCCAGCGCTTTACTGCCCATAATACGTTCGAAATTAACAAATGGCCCTACCCTCTACATCAGGGGCCACACAGTGGCACAGGAAAGGCGTCATCTTCGCCACCCACCTGTTACTGCCACACCAAATACAGAACACCATACCACTCTGGCGGATATACCCGCGGCTTTGCTTATTAAGCAACTTGGTCTATAAGTCTATACAGTAGCTGAGTGTCTTTAGTCACCTTAATGCCCATACACAAAGAGGAGTGAAGCGTGAAGAAAATGGAATACCAAGCGCGTAATTGCGATTGCTGCGATAGCCAAGAGCTGGAGCAGGTTTGGAATTACGATCGTACATGCAAAACCCGGAACAATAGCTTTCAGTGGACGGTAAATAACGTTATCTGCCAAGCATGTGGCTTTGCTTTTGTCTCACCGGTTCCTACAGATGAGAGTCTAGCGCTTTATTATGGGGACTCTTTCAGCATTTATGCCGGCCAAGAAATTGACTACTCTATCGACAAACGCCTAAACGTTATTAAGTTCTGCCAGGCAAAAATACAAGCTACCCGTTACCTTGAAACTGGCAGCAACAATTCACCAGAGTTCATAGATAAACTATCTAGCGTCATAACCCACATTGAAACCGTAGAACTAAACGAAGACTGTAGCAGCACCTATAACACCCTCGCCGACGTTCCCCAAAACAGCCAGGAAATTATTGCATCCTATTTTGTATTGGAACATATCCCCAACCCAAAGAGTTTTTTAGAGACCTGCTACAGCTTACTCATCGATAATGGCTTTTTAATTATCGAGGTTCCAAACCTTAATCTGTACCCTAAAGACCCTGCCGGCTTAATGCTTTATGA
Source organism: Marinagarivorans sp. (assembly GCF_982758155.1). NCBI lineage: Bacteria > Pseudomonadati > Pseudomonadota > Gammaproteobacteria > Cellvibrionales > Cellvibrionaceae > Marinagarivorans > Marinagarivorans sp. The sequence goes on from NZ_CEXWTU010000249.1 coordinate 1,479, forward strand.
GCACCTCAATCATTTCTCCCCCGCCACACTCATGGCACTGGCAAAACGATGCGGCCTAGAAACAACAAACATAAGCTTATTAGAGTGTAGCCGCGGCTTTGGATTTGTTGCGGTATTTCAAAAAACAACAAAACTAAGCACCCCACAAGAAACCACCAACAACTTTGAACTCTTACAAGCTAGGGCCTACATGCGTGAAGGCCGCTCCATAATCGAAGCTTTTCATGATCGCATTGCCTCTGCACAATTATTGCTAAAAGATTCGGATAAAAATATTGTCATTTGGGCAGCCAACGAAATTTGTAGCTTATTGCTCACAGACACTCCATTAAGCCAAACCACAACCATTGTTGATGCCGACCCAAGAAAATCAAACTACCTATCTCCAATACCGGTTTACCTGCCGCAGGAAGCTATCGAACAAATCAAACGTGCCGATATTTTCATCATCAACACCAACCGGCATGCAACAGCAATCAATAACTGGATTTGTGAAAATGCTGGGCGAGAATCCTCTAGAGATAAATTTGTGATTTTGGATTATCTTGATTAAGCCCCTCAAGCATCCAATGCAGAGTTAACCCAAAGATATATTGCAGCAATCCACTACATAGATATTAAGCGCACATGTAGCGCCAGCAACGGAGAGGCGACTTAAGCGATTAAAACTGTGTGGACAACTTGAACCCCCTTACCCCTCACCCCTCACTGCACAGCCACCCACTTGCTAAGCCGCAGCCCAACAGGTACTGTCGTCAATTTTTGGCGCTGCGTATGAAGTTTTTGCACACATCCGACTGGCATCTTGGCCGGCTTTTTCACAATGTTTCTCTGCTAGAGGACCAAGCGCATGCCCTGGCTCAAATCGTTGCTCTTGCCGTAGAGCATGCTGTCGATGCGGTGCTAATAGCCGGTGACATCTACGACCGGGCTGTGCCTCCCGCCAGCGCTATTGCACTGCTCGACGAAACACTGCATTGCTTAAGTCATACCCATAACATTCCCGTTATATTAATCAGCGGCAATCACGATAGTCCTGAGCGCCTGGCTTTTGGTGCGCGTCAATTAGCTAACCAGAATATTCATATCCTTCACCAACTTAAAGACAGCCACAAGCCCGTCATTATTAAAAGTGCCAATGAGACGACTGCCATCTACGGCATTCCCTACCATACGCCCGAGCAAATACGCAGCGACTTTCAAATCCCTTGCACAACGTTTGATCAAGCACAGCGCCATATGCTGGAACAGATTTTATCGCAGCCAACGCCTACCGATTTTCAAATACTGATGAGCCACTGTTTTGTCGATGGTGCCGATGCGTGTGACTCAGAAAGGCCGCTATCCATAGGCGGTGCCGACCGTGTTTCAGCGTCGCCGATGTTAAACTTTGATTATGTCGCTCTTGGCCACTTACATGGCCAGCAGCAGCGTGGAGCAGCCCACATTCGCTACAGCGGGTCACCCTTAAAATACAGCTTTTCTGAAGAAAACCACAACAAGGCGGTAACGCTCGTCGAGCTACAAAAAGGGCGGGCGGCAACAAGCCAACAGCTTGCTATTAAACCCTTACGTAATATGCGTACCCTAACGGGGAAAATCGGAGATTTAATCGCCAACGGTAAAAGCGACCCTCATCGCGAAGATTATCTTGCAATCACCCTCACAGACGAACATGCGATTTTAGATGCAATGGCCAAACTGCGCAGCGCTTACCCAAACGTATTGCTATTGGAAAAAACATTTTTGCAGCGCGAACAGCAACTGCCCCAAGGCACCCAACGCTTACAAAAAAATACCTTAGCCATGTTTCAAGATTTTTACCAAGAGCTACAAGGGGCAAGTTTAAGCGGCGAGCAAGAAAAGTATCTTGAGCAGGTATTAACAGATATCAATGCGAACACCGCTAAAGGCGAAAAGTCAGTATGAAACCGTTACAACTATCATTACAAGCTTTTGGCCCTTTTGCACAACAACAAACGTTAGATTTTTCACAGCTTGGACAATACCCGTTATTCCTAATTAACGGCGCCACTGGGGCCGGTAAAAGTACTCTGCTCGATGCTATGTGCTTCGCACTTTATGGTCAAACCAGCGGTAAAGAACGCGATGCCGCACAAATGCGCTGCGACCACGCCGATAACAATACCACTACTGAAGTCAACTTTATCTTTTCAATCGGAAAAGAAATTTATCGTATTTATCGCATGCCAGCACAAGAGCGCGCCAAAGCACGCGGCGAAGGGACAACAACGCAGCAAACAGAAGCTTCGCTATGGCACCTCGGCAGCACAAGCGACAACATTGATTTTGCACCCGAAATTACGGGCAAGTTAATCATTAGCAAAAGCGCGCAGCAAGTTAACCAGAAACTTATCGAGCTACTCGGTTTAAATGTTGAGCAATTTCGACAAGTGATGATTTTACCGCAAGGTAAATTTCGCGAATTTTTATTGGCAGACTCAAAACAGCGTGAAGATATATTCACCACACTGTTCCAAACAGAGATCTACACCCAGCTACAAGACCAGCTCACTAAGAATGCTCGCCATATTGAAGCGCAGTACGAGAAATTAAAATTAGAGCACAAGTTAGTATTAGAAAGTATTAACGCAGAAGATAATGATGCATTAGTTACACTATTAGCGCAGCAAAAAATCACAACACAAAAAGCACTTACAACACTCGAACAAGATAAAGTCTTGCGCGACACAACCAACAACACACTGCAACAAGCCGACACACTGAACAAACAATTTGGAATTTTAAAGAACCATCAAAAAGAACACGCTGCATCATTAAGCCAAAAGCCTGAAATACAATTACTTGAGCAACAATTCCAGCAGAGTTTATCGGCAGATAAAATTAGTCACATCAAAGAATCGCTTAATGGCTTTAACCAGCAGAAACAGCAAGTAATGCAAGAAACCTCCGTATTGAAGGACAGCGTTACACACCAACACACTGCCGTTACCGCTGCTACGTCTGCGCTAGAAAAAGCTCAGCAAGCTGTTACAACATCCGAACCCATTAGCGCCGAGATATTTCGTTTACAGCAGTTACAGCCCAATGTTGCCAACCTAAATAATGCAACAGAGCAATACCGTTTGTTACTGCAAAAATATAACAGCGCTAATGAGCAGCTTCAAAAAGAAACATCAAAGCTAACCACCCACAAACAATCACTCAATGAAACAGAGAAAACACTCACTGAATGGGAAAAAGTTAGCTATCAACTACCCGTACTTATCGCAGAAAGCGAAAAGCAGAAGGTTCGAATTCAGCAACGCGAAAAATGGCTTACACTTAATTCAAACATTGAACTCAACCAAACGATTATAGACCAACACGTAAGCAAACTTAGTGTGCTGAAAAAACAAGGCTTACAACAAAAAGAAAATTTAAATAAAACAGAATATAACTGGCATACACAACAAGCAGCGGTGCTTGCTGCCACGCTTAATAAAAACCACCCTTGCCCGGTATGTGGCAGCCTAGAGCATCCAACACCAGCGCAATACGATTCAGCAGAAATCATTAGTACCGACACAGTCAACGCGGAACGCGAACAGCTTGAAAATTTACGAACTGCCTACGCCCAACAGCACCACACATTAACTGAACTACAAGCACAACAACAGCAAGTTTTAAAAGAAAAGACCGCATTAGATAGCCTAATAGGAAATCCCGAATATTCATTAGAAGAAGAACAGAATCAATACAACCTTCAACTTAATGAAATTAATAGCGTTAGCCATCAAGTTAATGACATCCCAAAACTACAGAAAAAAATAGAGTTACTACAACAAACAATTACTGGCACCGAAGCTTCCTGCAATAGTGCGCAAGCACAATGCCACAACCTAAACACTGAGCTCATTCGCGCCACAGAAAAAAAAGAACAGCTTGAACAAACAATACCGGAAGACCTTCGGGATAACGCCACCTTACAACAGCGCATTACTCAGCATCAAAAACAGCTTACAGACATTAAAGCTCAAGAAGTCATCTGCCAAAAAGCACTAGAGCAAGCTCAGCTACAACTCAACACGCAGACCATTACACTGCAAGAGCAGGAAAAAGCCCTTCAATCACTTCAGCAACGAACAGAACAAGAAACTAGCCGCTGGCATACAGCACTAGAACAAAATGGTTTTACAAATGAAGAAGCGTTCACACAAGTACAACGTAGCGAAGTGCAACAAAATAACCTGAAGGAACGCATTGATGCGTTTAACCAAAAAACACATCAACTAGAAACTTTAATACATAATCAAGAATCGTTACTTGAAGGGCAGATTATCCCCGACATAGTAAAGCTCAGTAACGATTTTGAACTTTCAGAACAACGCTACCAAGCACAACAACACCAGTGGCAACAACAACAATCCAGCCTAGAAAACCTATTACGCGCGGATAAAAAATTAAATACAATTGCAAAACAACGACAAGCAGCCGATAAGGAGTTTGAGTTACTGGGCACCCTAGCCCAAGTTGCTAACGGTAAAAATCCACAAAAAATTAGCCTGCAGCGCTTTGTGCTTGGCGTGCTATTAGATGATGTATTAATTGAGGCCAGCCAACGCTTAATTAAAATGAGCAAAGGTCGCTACCGACTTTTGCGCAATAACGACCGAGCCAAAGGGAATCGCGCATCTGGCCTTGAGTTATTAATTGAAGATAATTACACCGGCGTCACTCGCAGTGCCGCGACGCTATCAGGCGGAGAATCTTTCTTAGCAGCACTAGCACTCGCCTTAGGCTTAAGCGATGTTGTGCAGGCCTATGCTGGCGGCATTCAATTAGATGCTTTGTTTATTGATGAGGGCTTTGGCAGCTTAGATCAAGAAGCGCTAGACCTCGCCATAGATACATTAATGGAGCTACAGAGCAGCGGGAAAATGATTGGTATTATTTCCCATGTAACGGAGTTGAAGGCACAAATGGCATTACAGGTTGAAATCACAAGCTCACCGAATGGGAGCACCTTAAACATAAAAACAGGGTGAAGATACAGACCTGTACGACCCTATATATCTAGTATTAGTGCCTTAGAGCCGCGCATGAAATAACTTCCCGTTTTTGAATTTCTGGGTGCACGCTTGCCTTCGTTAACAATATTTGCAATAGCCGGCTATTACGCCATATTTTCGCCTCGCCAAGCAAGCACCCAAAAAACCAAACTCCAGCAATTTATTTCGTGCACGCCCCTTAGACTCCGTAGGTATGTTGCGGAAACTGCCCGAAGAGCTTTAGATGCCTCGATAAAAAGCAGAACCCTGCGACCAAATTGGACCTCCTCCCTAATAACATCCATCTTAATAATATTGTAACTATTCAGCCATCGTATATAGGCTGGCAAACTGATCATTTCGCCTTTTGGGTGAGCATTATTTCGAACCCACCTGAATAGCTACATAATATTAAGCCCACCCTTTAACATCCCTTAGGGACGAGGCAGTAATAGTTTATCCAATTAGGCGAAGAGATCGACTTTCTTATCGAGGCGCTTAAAGGGGCGCATGCCGGGGCCTATATGGACATAGGT
>NZ_CEXWTU010000250.1:0-6981 GCF_982758155.1 Marinagarivorans sp.
TAAGGATGTCGATATCAAGCATTAGTGGATGAAATATTGTTTCCTCGTCCCTAAGCCGCGCCACCGTCATAGGCGAAAGTGGCGCGGCTTATTTGGCGTTGGCTAATGCAGGTTGGACGTTTTGTTTAAAACGAAACCTTAGGGGCAACAGCAATGGCGTCGCTGTCGTCAAATTCTAGAAGCGCGGCTTTTTGATTGTGGCCCAACATATTCGCAAAAATAACAGCAGGGAAGCTTTCACGTACGATGTTGTAAGCCATTACTGCATCGTTGAAGGCTTGGCGGGCAAAACTTACACGGTTTTCGGTGGACGATAGTTCTTCAGTAAGCTGCTGCATATTGGTGCTGGCTTTAAGGTCTGGGTAGGCTTCCATCACCATATTAAATCGACCCATGGCTTGTCCCAGTATTTGTTCTGCGCCGGCAAGGGCTTGGATATTGCCACTATCGCCAGGGTTTTTACTGGCGGCGCCAAGTTCTGATGCCGCCGAGTTACGCGCTTTAACAACGGCTTCTAAGGTTTCACTTTCGTGCTTGAGGTAGGCCTTAGCGGTTTCGACAAGGTTGGGGATTAAGTCGTAACGGCGCTTAAGTTGGACTTCTATTTGCGAGAAACCGTTTTCAAACTGGTTTTTCAGCTTTACGAGCTGGTTGTAGAGGTAAATAACATACAGTGCAAAAACAACAATAATTCCGAGTGTGATCAAGCCTGAAGTACCCATAGTGATATCCTGTTACATGTAAGTTTTTGGTGAGTCTAATCGAGTTTGATGTGGCTGCCAAGTGCTACTTGATGGGCGGAGCTGTATTGTCGTTTGGTGCACGTAAATTCAGTAGCCTAAAGCGTAGTCGCCAAAGTAGTACTAAGCTAGGTGCGACCATGAGTGCTGTTAATGCGAAAAAGAGTGCCCAGTCGCCATTCAAAATATCGACCAGTAAACCGCTATTACTTGCCAGCAGGGTGCGGCCTAGGTTACCGAGTGAGGCCAGCAGGGCATATTGCGTAGCCGAAAACTGATGGCTACAAAGGTGTGAAATAAAGGCAACAAAGGCAACCGTGGCCCATGCGCTGGTACAGCCATCGATAACCACCGTCACAAAATAAAGCCATTCAACTGGCCCAGCAATGGCGAGTGCGCAGAACATTAGGTTGCTGGCGGCCATGAAAATACCGCTTATCATCAGGCCTTTTAATAACCCGAGGCGAGCATTCAGTAAACCGCAGGGGATGACGCAGGCCATTGTGACTATCCAAGTCAGCATTTTGGAATAGGTGGCTATTTGTGTTTTGCTAAAGCCAATTTCTTTGTAGAACACGATAGACATCCGGCCTAAAAATGCTTCGCCAATCTTAAAGAGAAAGATAAAGCCCAGAAGGCTAATGGCTATTGCCATGCCGTTGCGCATAAAAAAATCACGTAATGGCAAAATAAGGGTGTGATAAGTATTCGCTAGAATGCGCTCATTAAATGATGCGTTATTCGGTAGGTTTGTGCTGGGCAGCTGGCCGAGCGAGCGTAATAAAAAGCCCGCGAGTAAAATTTCTGCTGTAATAACGGCAGGAATGAAACCTTGCGACTGCAAGAATGAATCAGGAATTCCCCAGCCCCCGACGGCCCAAATAACGAGGAGCCAAGGTAGCATCATGAGTATTAAGAGTGCTTTTTGATGCTGTTTTGAACGGCACATCGGCAGCAGTAATGTGGTGTTATCTGTGCCCGCTGCTGAGGTTTGAGCGGTAGGCATAAAAATGCATAGTGCTGCCATAGCAGCTGTAATAGCCGCTAAGAGTTGGTACAGACTAGGCCAGTTCCAGCCAGCATCTGACAGTGCTAAAGGGATAAAACCAATCGCGGCGTAGCCCGTCCACCAACCACCGGTTGCGGCGGCGGCGCCGGCTGAAATTAACGCTTTGTCTTGTTGCTGAAAGCTTTGCACGCGGTAGGCATCGATGGCGATATCTTGCGTGGCGGATGCGCAGGCGAGTACAAGCCCAATAAGTATGAGTGTCTTGGCGGAACCTGTGGGTGCGTAAAGGCTCATGGCTAGGCAGCTACAGGCGATAATGATTTGACAGGCAATAATCCAGCTTTGTTTGTTGCCTATTTTTCGGCGGGTATTGAATAGGCCGCTCAGGGAGAAACGATCAATGAGCGGAGCCCATAAAAAATTGATTGAGTAAACCGCAAAGATTAGGCCGGCAAAGCCAATACTGCTACGACTTAGCCCGGCTTCTTGTAGCCAGAGTGTTAGCGCAGAGCCAATCATGACCCAAGGCAACCCGCTTACAATACCGAGTAAAAAAATACTGATAATGCGGCGATCTAAATAGATTTTTGTTGTATTAAGCGCTTTGAGCACAAAGAGGGACTCGTTTGATCTTATCGAAACTGTAGCCTTTTGCTGGGTGGCCCAGTGGTTAATGCCTCTAATGTAGCAGGAATTTTAAGGTAGAAGGCCCATCAAAATTTATTTTCGGTTATTATGCACGCATTCTAACCTGTTGGGAAAAACGTCCATGAAGTTGATTTTAGGCATTGCATCCTGTCTGTTGGCAGTATCGGCAAGCGCTGGCCAAATTGAATTAAAAAATGGTGACAAGATTGGTGGCCAATTAAAGTCTGTGCACGGCGAAAAGCTGGTATGGAAAGCTGATAAAGTGGGTGAATTGACGGTTAAAAAGGCTGATATAGAAAATATCATATTGCCTGAACCCGTGAAGTTGCGAGGCTATAGTGAACCCTGTCAGTTGGCTGAGTTTGCTGGCGGCATGGTTCGCTTTAATTGTGCGGAAGAAATTAAAGAGTATTCCTTGTTAAGTTTGCACGATGTCGTGCCTTTTTCTTCTTACGAGAGTGCTTTACACAGTTATGGTGGCAAACTGACGTTAGTGGGCACAGAAAAAAGCGGCAATGTAGAGTCTAATGATTGGCTTGCGGCTTCTCAGGTTAATTTGCGTATTAACGACTTTCGGCACGACTTTGAACTGCTTTATACCGGTGAATTTCTGAAGATTGAAGCTGAAGAGGGGCAGCCACCGGTAAAAAGTAGTGTGACCGAGTACTACAAAGGTTTTTATGGCGTTAACTGGTTTTTCAAGCCGCGCTGGTACTTGCTGGGTGATTTGACCGCAGAAAAAGATGACGCTAAACAAATATCTGAGCGCTATGTCGGTGGTCTCGGTTCGGGTTTTCAGTGGTGGGAATCGGAAATTACGGCGCTTAAGCTCGAGGCGAGTGTACTGAAAACTAAAGAATACTATGACCTGAGTGCAGAGGATCTTGCGCTAGATGTCGCAGGGCGTAAAACGTTTTCTTCGGGCCGTATCGCGGTAGATTTCCGGTATTTGTTTGCGCACAATATTGCCTTTTTTCATCGTAGCGATGCGTCGCAAAGCTTGGATGATAGTAATGACTGGCGGGCGAATGCTGATACCGGCCTTTCGGCCCCGCTCGGATTTGGCGTGTCAGCTAGTCTATTGATGAGTTACGACTACTTGAACGAGCCACAAGCCGGGGTTGAAAAATCGGATACCACTTACCGAGTGGGCGTGAGTTATAAATGGTAGCGTTTTGCGCGCTAACCAATCGGCCTGCAACACTTGAACTTTAGGTTGCAAGCCTCATTGTAGTTTGACTACCCCATAAAAAACCCCGTCCAAGTACGGGGTTTTTTATGGGCTTCAGACTTTAAGGGACGAGGCAATAATAGTTTATCCAATTAGGCGAAGAGATCGGCTTTCTTATCAAGGCGCTTAAAGGGGCGCATGCCGGGGCATGTAACGCTTTGAGCAACGAAGATAAGGAGGTCGAGATCAAGCATTAGTGGATAAAATATTGTTTCCTCGTCCCTAATAGCATGGTGTTTATATGCGTGGTTTTTTATTGCTTGTAGTGTTGTTGCCAGTGTTTGATTTGGCGCTCATGGGGCATCTTGTTGGTTTCTGGAATACCGTTTTTCTTGTGTTTGCTTCGGCCTTTTTAGGTTTTGCATTGATCCGTTATCAAGGGCTTGCCGCATTGAATGCTGGTCGAGCCAAGTTGGCGGCGGGGCAGATGCCTCTTTCTGAAATGACGACAGGCTTATTTTTGGCGTTTGCGGGCGCATTATTTATCCACCCGGGTTTCATTACCGACTTGCTGGGTTTGATTTGCTTAATCCCTGGGGTCCGCCAATTGTTTGCGGGCTGGGCTGTGGTCCGTTTTGCGCAAAGGCGGCAGGCGCCCGGTGCAGAATCAGAAACAATTCTTGAGGGGGAGTTCGAAGAAGTAGGGCTTAGAGAACCACCGCACATAGAGCAGAACAATCAGAAAAAAAACTAAAAAAACTACTTGGGGGGTGTTGAAATCGATAATTCCGCTCCCATCATGGCTGCACATAGTTTTGCGCAATTGTTGAGTTGTCACTGCGCGGCACCGCATTAGCGGTTTAATCACAGTCCAATCCTTAATGAAAGGTTGGGCTACAAACAGTAAATCGTACACTTTGGAGATTAGTCGATGAAAATTCGTCCCTTACACGATCGTGTTGTAGTGCGTCGCAAGGAAGAAGAAAAAATGAGCTCAGGCGGTATTGTACTTCCTGGTTCGGCTACGGAAAAACCTAACCAAGGTGAAGTTATTGCCATTGGTTCTGGTCGCGTTTTAGAGAATGGCGAAACTCGCGCTCTTGACGTTAAAGTTGGCGATACCGTGGTTTTCGGTAAGTATGCCGGTACCGACACTATTGAAGTTGATGGCGAAGAGCTGATTATTATCAGTGAGAGCGACATCAAAGCCGTTGTAGAAGCGTAAGTCGTTATTCGCGATTTCCTTTCCAACTTATTGAATTAACCCTACTGACAAATTAGTAAGGAACATAGATCATGGCAGCTAAAGATGTATTGTTTGGCGACAGCGCTCGTCAAAAAATGTTAAAAGGCGTAAACATTCTCGCCGACGCAGTAAAAGCAACCTTAGGCCCCAAAGGCCGTAACGTTATCTTAGAGAAGTCATTTGGTGCACCTACCGTGACTAAAGATGGTGTTTCTGTTGCCAAAGAAATCGAATTGAAAGACAAGTTCGAAAACATGGGCGCGCAAATGGTTAAAGAAGTTGCATCACAAGCTTCTGACGAAGCGGGCGATGGAACGACTACAGCGACTGTATTGGCACAAGCCATTGTAAACGAAGGCCTTAAAGCTGTTGCCGCTGGCATGAACCCAATGGATCTTAAGCGCGGTATTGATAAAGCGGTTGTTGCTGCTGTTGCGCATATCAAATCTATTGCTCAGCCTTGCGAAGACACCAAGTCTATCGCGCAGGTAGGTACTATTTCGGCAAACAGCGATACTGCTGTTGGTGAGATCATCGCTGAAGCCATGGAAAAAGTGGGTAAAGAAGGTGTTATCACTGTAGAAGAAGGTAGTGGCCTTGAAAACGAACTCGACCTTGTTGAAGGTATGCAGTTTGATCGTGGTTACTTGTCGCCTTACTTCATCAACAACCAAGACAACATGAGCGTTGAGCACGAAGCGCCGTTCTTGTTATTAGTTGATAAAAAGATCACTAACATTCGCGAATTGCTACCTGTATTGGAAGCCGTTGCTAAAGCCGGTAAGCCTTTAGTGATTGTTGCTGAAGATGTTGAAGGCGAAGCGTTGGCCACATTGGTTGTGAACAACATGCGCGGTATTGTTAAAGTTTCGGCGTGTAAAGCACCGGGTTTTGGCGATCGTCGTAAAGCGATGCTGCAAGACATTGCTACCTTGACTGGCGCAACTGTTGTAAGCGAAGAAGTAGGCTTAGATCTTGAGACTACAACGCTTGAGCACCTTGGCCAAGCTAAGCGTGTAACCATGTCTAAAGAGAACACCACTATCGTTGATGGCGCTGGTAACCCAGAAGAAATCAAAGGTCGTGTTTCTCAAATTCGCGCACAAATCGAAGATACTTCTTCGGATTACGATCGTGAAAAACTTCAAGAGCGCGTTGCTAAATTAGCGGGCGGTGTTGCTGTTGTTAAAGTTGGCGCAGCGACTGAAATTGAAATGAAAGAGAAAAAAGCACGCGTTGAAGATGCATTGCATGCAACACGCGCTGCTGTTGAAGAAGGCGTAGTGCCTGGTGGTGGTACTGCTCTAATTCGTGCAGTAGCAGCGATTGCTGATTTAGTTGGTGACAACGAAGATCAAAACGCGGGTGTCGCAATTGCTCGTCGTGCAATGGAAGCGCCTTTGCGTTACATCGTTGCTAACGCCGGTGATGAAGGTTCTGTTGTTTGTGACAAAGTTAAGTCTGAAAATGACCCTACTTATGGCTACAACGCAGCCTCAGGTGAGTATGGCGATATGATTGCAATGGGTATTCTTGATCCTGCGAAAGTAACGCGTACTGCACTTCAAGCAGCAGCTTCTATTGCTGGCTTGATGATCACTACCGAAGCAATGGTAGCTGATGCGCCTGAAGATAAGCCTGCAGCTGGTCCAGACGCTGGCGGCATGGGTGGAATGGGTGGAATGGGCGGCATGATGTAATCCTTGCTTCCAAGCAAACCTAAAAAAGCGGCTAATTAGCCGCTTTTTTTTCGTCTGTTGTTTGCTGCTTTAGCGGGACTTTCGCTTATTTTGATAGCTGTCGTAATCGGGGATCATGCGCTCGAGTGAATGCCCAAACAGTGGGCTGGATATCATTAAGTCGGCGCTGGCGCTGTTGCTCGCGACGGGGACATTCCAGACAGCGGCTAAGCGTAGTAGGGCTTTTACATCGGGGTCGTGTGGCATTGGCTCAAAAGGATCCCAAAAAAAGATCAGACAGTCGATTTCGCCTTCAGCAATTTTGCTACCTATTTGCTGGTCGCCGCCGAGGGGGCCACTTAAAAAGCGCTTTACAGATAAGCCCAGTGCATCGGCTACTTTACCGCCAGTGGTGCCAGTACCGCATAAGGGGCGAGGAAACAATATTTCATCCACTAATACTTGATCTCGACCTCCTTACCTTCGTT
>NZ_CEXWTU010000251.1:0-6783 GCF_982758155.1 Marinagarivorans sp.
TATTTGCAATAGCCGGCTATTACGTCATATTTTCGCCTCGTCAAGCAAGCACCCACAAACCCAAATTCCAACAAGTTATTCCGTGCACGCCCCTTAGGGGCGAGCATGAAATAACTTCTCGTTTTTTAATTCCTGGGTGCACGCTTGCCTTCGTTAAAAACATTTGCAATAGCCGGCTATTGCGCCATATTTTCGCCTCGTCAAGCAAACGCCCACAAACCCAAATTCCAACAACTTATTCCGTGCACGCCCCTTAGGTCTCAATATTCTTTCGGGTATTGCTAGGTAGTTCTTCAAAAAAAGATTTGTAATCTTTACTAAGGCGGGAATAGTTTACAGCCCCAAGTTGCGCGGCAATATCGGCTAAGCTGAGTTTATCATTACCGGCATTTTGAATAATGGCTGCACGATAGCGATTGAGTTGTATGGCTTTTAAGTACTCACCAGGGCTGCCCGTTAGAACATCTTCAAAAGCTTTCTCTAAGCCGCGCTGGGAAATGTGGCAGGCTAGAGCAACGTCAGAAATTTTTCGGTAGGTGAACGGTTGTGCCTGCATTAGCCTTAGTGTGCGCAGTAATAAATTATTGCGGCTATTGGGCCGATACACGCTGTCAGTGCTGGAGCTTAAAATGCGTTTTGTCAGCTCAAGTAGGCTTTGAGCGTTAGGGTCTTCGCTCTCGTTAAACTTTTTTACCAGTAAATCACGTAAATGCGGTTGCGTTATTGTTCGAACTGAAAGCTTGTTGTTGGTAAGCAGAGGCTCGTGCTCACGAAGCAATGTATTCATTGTTTCGTCATTCTTGCTTATATTACTGTCTATATCATTTATGGCAAAGGTGAATAGTGATAGGTGTTTCGAGATTACCATATCGTAAGGAATGTTGGCCCTAAGAATAAATATTTCATTCTTGGTTATTTTTCTACCATTTAAGAGTAGTGTTCCTTGTGCTGAAGCGAAGCCAAAAATACACTTTTTGGGGCATAATAAAGTCGCTTTTTGCATATAAGCTAGGTTAGCTGTGCTTTTCAGGCCTGTGATCTCGCGCGTAACGACAAGTGTTCGCTCGCCCCTAAATAGCCCCGGCATGAGTTGATTTTGCTCTATATGGCAAAAGTGTGGAAATTTAGAAAAGTTTTTTAATGATAGCCCTAGCGCTGAAAATACAAGTCTCTTCGAGGCCCTTGAGGTTTCGCTTGGTGGCTTGGTACTGGGTCGTAATGGCGTACTTATATCGAGCATAGAGGAATAGCCTGCAATGTTTGCGTAGACCGAAAAATGTTCGGCACAGCTCTCCGTGATGCTCATCCTTGAAACCAACGCAACAAATTGGTGAGATCAAATTAAAGAAATCTGATTATAAGCAATAATGACTTACGCGCCATAGTAAATAATGGGCCAATAGCGAACAGTTCATTTAAATTCTCGCAGATGATGAAAACCAAGCCTATGGTCAATGTAGTGAAAACACCTTTCAGATGATGAGTGGTGGGTAACTGGGATAAACAAAATTGCGTTAATTATCGTAGCTTTGGTCGTTTTTTGGGCTCTTGAGGTGAAGTGTTAATTATGAAATTTTCGGATGAAAGCACTATTCTGAGCGCTATACATAGCGCTCGTCAGGCGGGCATTGTTGCGCGCGCTAATCAACTATTAATTGAGTGTCGCACTATTGATTGCTTTTTATATTGTGCGTATAAAACATTGCAAAATTTGGGATGCTCTGGTTTTGCGCAGTTTCAGTGTGGCGAATCCCGAAACATAAAATTTGGCGATACTGTTAGGCTGCATAAGCAAGCAATGCTACAAGGCGCTGCTATTTGTGTGGATCCCCCCAGTGCGGAGCAATTCACGTACCGTACCGAAAAAATTCTACTGATTATTGATGTAGAGCATTGCAATCCTCAGGACAGTGACATATTAAAAGATAACGTGGCTATTTTTGCTGACTCAATGGAGTCTTGGTTGGTGTCCTATACTAAGTTTCATCAGGGCGTGTTACTGCCAATGCTGGATGTTAAAGCCGTTGTCGATGAGTTAAATAACGTGACAAGTTCTTTGTGTCACATTAATGACGAGCTACTTGAGGCGCAGCGGCACGTTAGCGAGGATTTATTATCCCCGTTACTGGCGTCTCTTCCTGAGCTGGGTTTGGATGTTGAACAAGAAAATAAAATTTTAGGTATTGTTAGTTTGGTGGCCGAAGGTAAAAATAAGCTTGCTGAGTCACAAATTTTAAGAAATATTGAGTTGCGTAAAATAGTTTCGCGTGCAGTAAGTTCTTTGTGTTCATCTAAACAAGACCAAAGTGAGCCATCGTTTATCGATAGCGGCACCGTATTGTTTGAGTAATGCATGGCGTGTTTCTTGGTGATCAGCCGTAAATTGTAGCCCTGCGCCGGACTATGCTTTACGGCTGGCACTGTGAATTTAAAACTGATAACCCATGCCTAGATTAAAGCCATCGGTATTACCTGCATCGTCGTTTTGCATTTGGTAATCGGCTTTAAAAACAATATTCTCGTGTGGCCAGTAATTGATTCCGATATCCGTTTGTGTCCCGTTAACATTTTCGGTTTGGGACCAAGCGCTTTGTCGGGCAAAAACGCCCCAGTTTTCAAGTGGGCGCCAGCTCAATTCCATATAACCCCCATCTTGAATTGCCTTACCGGCGGTTTCGGCAGCTTCGCCGTCTAAATCCCAGCGGCCATAGAGTGCTCGTGTTGTAAAATCCCCTAGTTGGTAGATGGCGTGGCCGCCTATAAAGGTGGCGGCATCGGCGTAGGAGATTTCAGCGCTTTGATCAATGTCCGGTTGGTATTGCCCGTACATGGCCAGTTCTAAACCGTTGATGCCGGTATAGGCCACGCGGCCGGTAATGGCCAAGTCGTAAGCTGCGGCAAAAGAGCTTTTTTGTTTACCTTTTTTCACGTTGAAGGGTTCGGCATTTGTTGTGCTGGTGGGGTCTTCTGTTTTAAGCCCTTCCGAAACCATAACGTCGTAACGCAAGCCATTTTCTAAACGATGAGAGAGGTTGATGCCGGCCGAGTACCACGTGGTGGGAATGATTGTGGTTTCTATGATGGGCCGTTCGGTGCCGTAGAAGGTTGGCGGCTCGTGGGTTTCGTTCATGATACCGACAGGCATTAATAGCACACCGGTTTGTAGGCGCATGCGTTCGCGTAGATCAATTTCGATATAGGCTTGCTCTAACTCAACGGCGCCACGGTTGCCGGCACTGGCAATGACGTGTTCTATTTCCAGTTCAGAAACAAAACGTGCTCGCTCGCTAAACTCATAACCAAAGAACAATACAAAGCGATGAAAATCGAGTTCGCGAATATCTGTGTCATCTTGCGAGAGTGCGTTGTAGTGGAGTTCCCCATAGCCGCCAATATTCACCTTGCTAGTTTTGTGTTCACTTTGCTGCTGGTCTACGGCATCGGCCAGTAGATTAAGTTTTGTATCGACTCCTAATTCTAGGGCCTCTATACGTTCTTGTAGTGCCTCAATGGTGGCTTGATCGGTGCTGTTTTGTGCATAACCTGGGGCGGCAATAATGCTGCCTAGCAGGGCGCTAGAGACGAAGAATTTATTCATACAGTAAGACCTTATTAACGGCCCCTTTTTTGCGAGGGGGCTGATTGTTAGCGATAAAAAATAAAGAGTGGAAACTATGCGCTACGGATTTGAATTTAAGGGGCTAGGCGATTAGTCGCCATCGGTGAAATTAATGCCGAGCTCTACATCGAGAGCATCGGGAATTTCACGTTTAAAGTTACCGTCGAGCCGGCTTAGGGCGATGGCCAGCGCGGTGCTATCTTGTGCCGTAATACTGTTTTTAGCGGTTTGAAGATTATTTTTTACGGTGGTTACCGCAAGCTCTCCGGTGGCGAGGGTCATTAGTTTGAAAAGAGAGTGAGTGCTTTTTTCGCTGCCATTGAGCAGTTGCTCTATGGTGTTAATTGCGGCATTAATATTTTGCCAACTGTGCTGCGCGAGTGTTGCCGATACGCTGACAACGCTGCGCTTTTGTAGGTAATCGAGGTGTTCTTGTACGGCAGTAAGAATGCGGTTTAGCGGTTCGGTACCGTCTTCGAGGCGGTTGCTAAGCAAAAGTTGGCGGTAAGCTTCGCCGGTTTGCAAGTGATTAACCTTCCAGCCGTTTTGTACATACTGGGCGCGCTGTAATAGGTTGGCGCTTAAGCCATCAATGATTTCACATTTACGTGGGTATTTTTGAAAATTTGCGATGATGGCGCTAGAGGACGTGTTTTGTTCGTTATCAGCGGTTTCAAACAGTGCAACCTCTAGCGCTAATAAGCCGATTTTTTGAAAGGTTTGCTGGTTAAAAAAGGCGGTGTCTAGTGCTGTATTTTCGCTGATGTTTTGTTGGATCTCTGAGCGTGCTGTTGCAATGTAGTTGGTGCCGCGCAGGCGTAGCGAATCGATAAAGGTATAGGCTGGAAAAATCAAATCGTCGTTGAGTGGGCCAAAATTGAAATTGGCTAAACTAAACCACGCTTCGTTGAGTTGCCGCCATTCGCTTTGGGCCCCGACCAGCGAAGCGTTGTCGAAGTTAAGGCAAAAATTTTCAATCGCATCCTGCATTTTAATACTGCGTTGGGTGAAGTTTTCACTGGCAGCAATAACGGTGTGATCAACAGTTTGTTCGAGTGTGATCGCAAAATCATCCACGGTCAGTACTGGGGCATCATTTTCCCGTGTGCCGCAGCTGATTAAAGTGCTAATCAATAGGGGTAAAGAAATTAATTTTATTTTTATGTTTAATTTTAAGTTGTGCATAGCGAGTAGCGCTCGGGCTAAATGATAAGTAAGTGGTTGTCCCACTGTGTGCTTGGGTAATGTTGCCGTTTGTTTTTGGCTTCGGTAAGGGTATTCGCCGTAATAAAGCGTATTTGTCCTGAAGAACTACTGAGTAAGAAATGGTTTTTATCGGGTGATAGGGCAATGCCACAAGCATCGTGTAAGTGGTGGTAGCCCATAAAGTGTGCATCATCGATAGACCAAAATGCCGCTAAATTACCCCTTGGGCTGGTAAAGCCAGCAATGCCTAGCTCGGGGTGAATTGCAACGCTGCCGATATAATCTTGCATTTGTGTGATTAACGAATGGGGTTGTTCTAGTAGCGTTAGGGCGGTTGATTGTGGTTTGTGAATGGCCGCCAAAGGGACTACATTGTTGTGATTGCAGGCTTCACGCTGAACTTGCATAGCAAGGGCTACAGTGCCGTTTGGGTGAATGTCTAAGTGGCGAATGCTGGCCTTTTTTTCTTCTACTCGAAAGCTATTGAGTAGCTGCCCTGATTGGCTATCAATATAAGACAGGCATGAATCCATAGTCGATAGGTTGAGTTTTTTACGGCCGCTATTGGGGTGGGTAAGAATACCGCCGTTAGCCACTGCTAGCGTTTTGCCGTCGGGCATTAATTTAATCTGATGCGGGCCTATGCCACCGCTACAGTATTGCGCTAGTTGTTGGTAACTTTTGCTGTCTCGTACGGCGATTTTACCGGCACCACTTTTAATATTGCCTTCTGTGGTGAATAGGTATTGGCCATTCGCGCTGAAACAGCCATGGCCAAATAAATGCTGATTGGGTGCGCATTTTAAGGTGTGCGTGATGGCGCCATTATTTAAGTCCACCTCAACCGCTTGCATCGCTGGGCGGCGGCCAAACAAGAGTGCGTGGTTGGGGCGCAAGGGGTGCGCGGCTACATCGTGCCCTCGGAATTCGGTATAAGTCTTTTTAAGGTCGGTGTCTTTATCGCCCCAGCTAATGCCGAACTGTTCTTTACTGGCTCCCGTGGCTGAAAGCCACCGAGGGTTTTGTGCCGAGCTTTCTTTTGCGCGGCTTATTAATGGCGTTGTGATACCCGCGGCGCCTAATAATTGGATCAGCATTCGACGGCTTATTTTTGAGTGCATCATTGTTAGAGTGCCTCGACAAAGCGTATTAAATGTTCGCGCTGTGTTATGGGGAGTTTGGAGAATTTATTCTTAGCCGATTGCGCTTCACCGCCGTGCCACAAAATGGCTTCTTCAACACCGCGTGCGCGACCATCGTGTAATAAATGATTACTGCCATTGGCTGCTTGGCTTAAACCAATACCCCAGAGCGGTGCGGTTCGCCATTCTTGTCCATTAGCGTCGAAATCGGGTCGATTATCGGCGAGCTGTGGTCCCATATCGTGCAGCAGTAAATCGCTATAAGGCCAGATAGATTGGTTGCTAAGGTGAGGGTGTTGGGTGCTATTTAAGGTGGTGAAGTTCGGTTGATGACAGCCAGCACAGCCGAGTTGAGTAAACTGTTGTTGGCCGCTATTAAGATCGGAAGCGGGTAGGGGGCGTTGCTGCGGTACGGCTAAGTTACGACTAAAGTCAGTAACAAGCTGCAATAGGTGCTCTGGTAGTTCGACACCTTCTTTATCATTACCGTTGGGGCTGTTTATGCAGGTAGGTTGCTGTGCGGTGCAGGGTTAGTTAGGGGCTGCAGGATTGGTAATGCCGATGTCGCCGGCAAACGCTAACGCGGTGACTTGCCGCAGGTTATTGCGGTTAGCTTTAAGGCCAAAGCGGCCGGGTAAGCGCTTTTGTTGCTCGGCTTCCCAGACCCAATTAATGCGCCCAGAGATACCATCGCCATTGCTATCTTGCGCATCGGCTAATGCGTTAATGGCAGCTTGCGGTATTAATTCGAGTAGGCCAACACCGGTCAGTGGTGGTGCGTTGCGTAAAGAGGTTTGAATATCTTTTGGTAGATCG
>NZ_CEXWTU010000252.1:0-6712 GCF_982758155.1 Marinagarivorans sp.
ACCCCCGACCGGCTGATTACAAGTCAGCTGCTCTACCAACTGAGCTACGCCAGCATTCCCACCCAAACATTAGATGCTTGGCTTTCGCAACACATTAAGAGCTGCCTCTCAATGTGGAGGCGGGATTCTAGTGAATGTTGTTATGAGAAGCAACAGGCAATTCACATTTTTTTTCGATTATCGTCACGTCAGATTTATTTTTGAGCATTTTGGGCAAAATGCCTGCGCCAACAGCATCTAATTGCTCTTTGTTCGCCGTCACCCAGCGTTGACTCACACTTTTCTTATAAGTATCCATCTCCGGCTTCCAACCAGCACCCCGAACCTCTTTCTCTTTAATTTCAGCAAGTTCCAAGCGACTAAACAGACCAAGAGAGATTCCATTCTTGCGCTCCCCCCTGTGAATCAAGTAACTATCAATGCCTTTTTCCTGCAGCTCAGCCAAGCGAACCTTCGCCTCGGCCTTGGATGCCATCGGCGGCAAATACACCCAGTAACGCATATCGCCAGCCGCCCGAGTGACCCGCTCAGAAGCGACAACATTCAACCCCTTCAGCCTTCGAAGCAATACATCGCGATCAGCATCGTTCGACAAAGGGCCAGCCCAGTAGCAAATTCCACCACCATCTGGCATCGGGCTATCAACATCGGCTGAATGATTCTGAATTGGGCGCGAAGAATCTAGCTCTTCTAAAAGAGTAATGGATAAGGATGGATCGATAATCGCTACAGAAGAATTTTGAGACTGAGGCTCGACCACAACAGGGCTCGATAAAGTCTCCACCGGACTAGGAGACAGATAGCGCCACGAAAAGAACATCGTATTAATTAACACGAGGGATAAAAAGACCCACCTCACACCAGCACCTAACCTTGTTGCCACCTCTTGAAAGCACTGTATCGCTATATCAGGGTAATGCAATCGCCAACCCGTCAAGAACGGGATTACTCACAAGAGACACCTTAGATTTGTGCTCTTGCGCACATACGCTCAGCATAGCGTGGGCATCTCCACCCGCTAAGATAATTGGCGACCCAAGGTGGCGTGAAGCGACATGATTTATGAAGCCCTGCAACAAAACAGCGACTCCCGCATCCACACAGCCTTCCGTCGACTGCCCCAGAGAAACGCTCGGGGCCTGCGAGAGAGATCTTGGTGAACGAAGAACATTGGCCACATCCTGATATAACGACGCCATCATCTTTTCGCGACCCGGTGCGATAAAGCCTCCCAAATGCCGCCCATTACTAGCAACCCAATCGGCCGTCATGGCACTGCCAGCACTTACAACAACACAGTCGCTACCAATAGCACGATAAGCGGAAAGCATCGCCAGCCACCGATCCACCCCCAAACGGCTAACGTCGTCATAGCACACCGTTAACCCTGCGCAAACACGCTGAACACAAGCTACTTCGACCTCAAGCCCCCAGCGCGCTCGAACTTCACTCACAAAACTCTGCAGCACCTCGGCGCCAGCAACACTCGCAATACGCACGCGCGACACCTCACCTTCAACACAATCCCATGCGTTAAGTAATGTCGATGTTGGCTGCGAGTAAACATGACCATCGCCCGCACAGCGCCACTTAGCATTCGTATTGCCAATATCAATATCAACAATCACACCCTAGCCCTCACTGAAACCTCACCGCCATTGAGTATTTCCTCGCCGTGCGAAGTGCGAACAATAAGACCGCCACCCGCTGTCAGGCCGACGACGATCCCTTGTATGGATTGAGCGCCACTGGTGGACACTTCTTTTCCTGCCAATGCATTACGCTGCAACCAGGCATCGCGATAACGACTAAAACCCTGAACCTGATAACCCGCCAGCATCTGCAATAGGTGATCGATCAGCGCAGCAGCCAGCGGGTTACGACCCGCGCAATACCCCATAGATGCCAGATCCACCCATGCCTGATCAATACCCGCCGCCGATTCCGCCGACATTGCAACATTCAACCCAACACCAATAATCGCATGACAATCGCCGTTGACATCGCCACCAATTTCAACCAAAACACCACCAAGCTTTTTTCCGCCCACCCAAATATCGTTAGGCCACTTTAGCTCGACATCGGGCACCCCCAGCGAAGCCAGAGCGTCAGCCAACACAACACCCACAGCCAGACTCAGCCCTTCGAGGCAAGCAATGCCCTGTGTGAAATGCCAGCGAATAGAGAGATAAATATTAGACGCTAGCGGACTCACCCAAACCCTCCCTCGCCGGCCGCGGCCCGCGGTTTGCTGCTCCGCCAAAACAACAGCGCCGCAGGTGTAGTCAGCGCTGGTAATGGCGGTATTGGTCGACGTCGTTTGCTCAAGCACATCCAACTTAGTCAGTAGCGCCAAAGACGCTGCCGGCAAATATTGCAGAATCAATTCAGGCTTTAGCAAATCTAAGCCCGCCGGAACCCGATAACCCAGCCCCTTAACCGACTCTACCGCGAGGCCCGACGCTTCAAGTTGATGGATCATTTTCCAGATGGCGGCACGGCTCACCCCGAGTTTTTCGCCCAGCACCTCGCCGGAATGGCTTTGGCCGTCAGCCAATAATTTCATAAGCCCCCAAGGCAACCCAGCCATTACTCGACTCCGCCTTGGTAAATTCGCCGCACTCTATCGCCCAGCCGCGTAAGCACTTCATAACCAATAGTACCTGCTATCGCGCCTTGAGCATCCGCTGAAATTTGCTCGCAAAGTATTTCAATCTCTCCGCCTTCAACAACCCCCTCAACGTGGGTGATATCAAAAGTTAGCGTGTCCATAGAAACACGCCCAACCAGTGGCACAAGCACGCCATTAAGCCGGCCTACCATTTTGGGAAATGACGCGCGAAAAATTCCATCGGCATAACCACCAGCAACCACCGCCAAGCGCTTGGCCCCAACCAAACAGGCTTCGGCGCCATAGCCCACGTAACTCTGCCCACAGGTATCACGGGTTTGCAAAATAGGTAACGCCAACCGAACCGTACTGCGCATTGGATTTTCCCGCTCCGGCGTGGGGTTTAAGCCATACAATGCAGCGCCAGGTCTCGCCAAATCAAAGCAATAACGCTCTCCCAAAAAAATGCCTGACGAATTTGCGAGTGACACCTTAACCGCTGGATTAATTTTTCGCACCTGCCGTAGCGCCTGCTCAAAACCCTCTAACTGATGATGGTTTAGTACATGACTGGGTTCATCCGCGCAGGCGAGGTGGCTCAGAATTAACGCTACCCGCTCAACCCAAAATGCCGGAATCTCCGCCAGTAAACGTTTAAGTGAATCGGCATCTAACCCCAAGCGATTCATCCCTGTATTAAGTTTTACCGCACAGGGCTCGCCCTTATGTTGCTCGGTGAAGTTCGCCCAGCGGCGCACCATAGCCTCAGAAATAAGTACTGGCCGAAGACGGAAATCCAAGCAATCCTGCTCACCGCCCGCCTCAACGCCCTGCAGGACATAAATACACACATCCGGCTTCGCCGCCAAATGCCGACGTAAGTAGGCTCCTTCATCGACGTTTGCAACAAAGAATGTTCGGCAGCCTATCGCCGCAAGGCGCTCAGCCACCTCAGCCATGCCTAAGCCATAGGCATTCGCCTTAACAACAGCGCCGCACTCGCGATTAGCGCCCAGCCGCCGCTGTAACTGCCGCCAATTATCAGCGACAGCGTCAAGATTAATTGTTATTGATAGCCGTGAACTCACACCACCCCCTCATCGTTAGGGGCGCATTATGGCACAAGGCTTTAGATTTGATGGCGTGCAAAAAGATGCGCTAACGCGAGCACCAATAGGCAATTGCTTCTGGAGGCAAACAATCATCCAGCGGCGCAACTGGAAATGCCGACAAACTCGGCACACACTCCTCCCGCACCGTGCTTTCTTGCCATCAATACGCAATTTTCTACTGGTAAGCTTTTTAACCGTAACGGTGCACTGCGCTAAACCCGCCCAAAAGCAAACTCAGCACCCATTTCTACTCGACAAGATCTACCCGATAAGTTGATCAACAATAGCGTCTTACCTGCGCATGCGAGCTCGTAGCACAAAAACCTCCACGCCCATTAACGGCTGTAAGGGGCGGGGCAACAATAGTTTGCTCAATTAGACGAAGGCGCCTGTTTTCTCAACAAGGCGCCCGAAGGTGCGCATGCCGGGGCCTATAGAGCATAGGTCAGTAGGGTAACGCATCAGGGCAGGAGGCAAGTTTTATTGGATAAAGTATTTTTTCCTCGGCCCTAAGCCTGGCATAAGAAAACGGAACCCTTCGCCTAATATTGCCTTGCCCCATCACTGAGCTTGATGAGCACCAGACATGTAATAGCGTACTTTCTGCAGGACAAAATCTTCGTCTATTGGCTTGGGGATAAAATCATCCATTCCCACCTCGTCGCACTGCTGACGATCCTGAACGGCAATACCGGCCGTTACAGCAACAATGGGGACACGATTTTGCAGTCGCCCGCGAATAATACGCGTGGCTTCTAAGCCATCCATTACCGGCATTTGTATATCCATCAACACCAGCTGGTATGCCTCAGGGCTAGCCTCCATGGTATTCACCGCCTCCTGACCATTATTCGCAACATCAACGCGATAGCCAGCGTCCTCGAGTATGCACAAGGCAATTTCCTGATTTAAACGATTATCTTCAACGAGCAGAATGCGATCGCTAAGCGTCCCGCCGCTTCGTGGAGCGGTACCGGCCTGCCCTCCGCCTATCCCCTCAATGACATCAAGCCATTCATGCATTAACACCGGCGCCTGCACACACGTTACACGAGACAACAACTCGCTATAGGCGGGCGCATTTACAGCCTCTTTTGTCATCACCACTGCTACCGGCAAGCTATCGGTTTTCGCCTCGGCCAACCAATGCTCCAACTGGCTAGCCGGAACAAGCCCACAACTGGCATCTATCACTAACCCCGCAATCTCATTTTGCGCAAGCTGTAATGCCAGCGGTATTTGACTATCAACCTCATGCACTTTCACACCAAGAAAGCGTAACGAACCTACAGTTTCAGCTGCATCGTTTTGTGGTGACACAAGCCCTATTACGCCATCAAAATGCGAAACGCGTGGAGACTTCACATCAGGCAAAGCCACCGGTAAATTCAACGTGAAGACACTTCCCTGTCCTAATACACTATCAACACTAATCGCCCCCCCCATCGTTTTAACCAAACGATACGCTAGATGTAAACCCAGCCCGGCACCGCCGAAGCTTCGAGTATTCGACATGTTTTGCTGGGTAAACGGCTCAAAGATATCGCCAATAAACTGCTGATCGATCCCAACTCCCGTATCGGCTATAGCAATAGTCAGCGAGCCCGAGTCTGGGGTGCTGGGCTCATAATTCAACCGAACATGAATCTCCCCCCGCTGCGTGAACTTGAGTGCATTACTTAATAAATTAACGACGACTTTCTGCGTATGGTGCTCAGCCATCAAGAGCTTTGGCGGCACAGTAGGTGAAATGCTATAACAAAATTTAATAGGCTTTTGCTGCAGCTGACTAGCGCTCTGCTCCACAACATTGTCTAGCAGCTGATGACTAAATACATCGCTTTCCGGCAGCTCTACAATGCCATCTTCCAGGCGCGACAACTCCAAAACATCATTGAGCATTGTCATTAGCTGCTGCCCAGCATCAAGCATGCTCTGCACCTGCAAGCGCTGGCTTTGATTCAACTCCGACTTCAACAACATCTGGCAAAACGCCAGCATCGCATTCATAGGCGTTTTCACTTCGTGGCTCATATTCGCCACAAAAGCACTTTTTACTCGATTCGCTTTTTGCGCGCGATGGCGTGCGTCGCGCTCTTGGCGGGCCAATAGCTGATATTGCTCTTGCAGTTTCCGGCTTTTTTCTAATTCGACCTCTAAGGCACGCTGAGCCTCCTCCCCAGCAATCTCGGCTGCAATACGCCCAGCAAATACAGAAAAAAGAGCCTGAACTGATTCAGGGTTATCAATAGGGGCTTTAAATAAAGCCACCAAGATACCAATAGCGTGCCCATCAGAAGAATATAATGGCGTACCAACATAACCAGCCACACCTAGTTCAGCCAACAAACCATCATCAGGGAACGCCTTACAGACCTCTGCGGCATGAAAACACACGTTATTCGCAAGTACCTGCTGCGATGGCGTACCTTGCAACGCGTAGTGGATGTTATCGAGAGGTCGAATACCATCACAAAAGCACAAGGTATCAGCATGCTCCAAGCTCTTATCTACACGCCCAATGAACGTGTAATCGGCCTGAATCGTCTCCGCTAACAATGGCGTAATGCTGTCAATAAACCGGGTTCCACGCAGAGCCTCCACTTGCCCCAAAATGTTTATCAGCACAGACGATAAATGATGATCACCTTTTTCCATTACCCTAGACTCACTTGCAACATTGTACTTAGGAGTATGTTTTGCCATAGAAAAGAAACCTCTTCTTCCTTTTAGCTTAGCTCAGGCTCCATCACATCTAAGATTGTATGACTCTTATTTCAACAATTAAGCAGACTGTAAGTTATAAGGGGCGGGGCAATAATAGTTTGTCCAATTAGACGAGGGCGCATGCCGGGGTCTATATGGACATAGGTCTTAGGGTAACGCATCAGGGCAGGAGCATAATGTCGTGGAGCAGTTACCGAGGCCTGTAACGCTTTGAGCAACGCAGTTGAGCAAGCAGGAGGCAAGTATTATTGGATAAAGTATT
>NZ_CEXWTU010000253.1:0-6698 GCF_982758155.1 Marinagarivorans sp.
GCAATAGCCAGCTATTACGCCATATTTCCGCCTCGTCAAGCAAGCACTCACAAACCCAAATTCCCGCAACTTATTCCGTGCACGCCCCTAAGATGATTAAATGCGGACTTCGGATTTGAATACAAAGATATATTTTATGATATTACTCTCTAAGTTATTGATCGTAGCGCTGCTTTTAATACCGTTGCGATTACTGGCCGGAATACCGGATGGTTTAGATTCGGACGGTACGCCTATCCGCAGCGAGAAGAATGGCTATGTAGAGCCGTTTAAAATTGCCGACAATATTTATTATATTGGTGATAAGTGGGTTTCGTCGTATTTGGTGGTGACGGTTAAGGGGTTGGTTGTTATTGATACTCTTAATTATCCTTTTAGCCGTTGGTTGCCTATGAATATTAAAAAGCTTGGTTTTTCTCTTAAAGATATTCGTTATTTAATGATTACGCACGGCCACTCGGATCACGTCGGCGGCGCCCACTATATGGAGGGACTTGTAGACGCTCCGGTATTGATTAGTGCGCAGGCGTTAAAGTTAGCGCGGCAGGAATCGAAACTGACTCAGGGCGAAAAACATTTCTCACCGCCACAAAATACACAGCTGATTTCAGAGGGAATGATGCTGAAGCTCGGTGATACCTCATTTATTTTTCACCACACGCCCGGGCATACATTGGGGGCTTACTCTATTGAGTTTAATGCGTTGTTTGGTGAAAAGTATCACCGCGCATTGGTTTACGGTGGGATGGGGACCAATTTTTCGGGTCTGAATCAGGCGAAGGCTTATTTAGAGAGCGTTAAGCGAATACAGGTTAGCAATGTAACTACGCACCCCTTTGAGGTAAATCTGGCGAGCCACCCACATTTAGCGACGCTCTTTGAGCGACGAGATCGTGCATTAATAGAAGGGGAGGTCGCTTATATTGATGCTGACGGCGTTAGTCATTTTTTAACTTTACTCGCTGCGCGTGGTGACAAAAAGTTAACAGAGGAACTGCAGCTTCGATCTGAAATCGCTGAGTAGGAGCTCTGAGTGCCATTAATTAAATGAGGTCTATGTCAAATTTTTATCAGGATAATAGTTTGAAATTTTATCAAATCTGGATTTTTTACTTTTTTGGTTGGGTGTCTTATCGGGACTGACTCACAGAATGGAAAGATAACGGTGCAAAAGTAGCGCTAGTGCTCGAACAACCTTAAATGGACCTTTTTGATCATATACAGTGTTGTATTCTTTGCATGACCAGACGTTATCCATTCCTACTTCTTATTGAGGGCTTTATGAATACTTCACCTTTTTTAACTCTTGCTGTTTCAGCATTGTTGCTGAGTGCGTGCACTGGTGGCACAGCGTCATCCTCTTCCAGTGAAAGTATTTCAAGTTCTATACCCGATTCGAGTAGTGAGGCCTCATCAAGTACTTCTATGGTGAGTAGTTCTTCATCAGTAGCTTCAAGTGCGCCGGTACAAGATGGCAGTATTAGCCAGTTTATTGATTTGCCGAAAGAGTATCGCGTTAGCGATGATGGCGAGCGTTTAGAGCGCGGCGGCTTTTATGCGTCTAAACTTTACAATGAAGAAACGCTAGAAACCGTGACACTTGAATTTTCGCAGGGTGATTACTGGGATCAGATGAAGCGAAATAAAGATGCGGATAACGGACAAAAAGTATCGGCTACTTTGCGCTATAAAGATAAAGTTATTGAGGGTGTTGGTGTTGGTTTTCGTGGTTTAACCAGCTATTCGTTTGCGGACGCCGATAAAAAATCTTTTTCGATTGACCTCGATCCAAATGATGCCGGCGTGGATATTAACGGCTACGACGAGCTTAAACTTAATAATGCACATGAAGACCCATCAGCTATGCGTGAAACATTATTTTCCAATTTGATTGGTAATAATATTCCAGCGGCGCGAGCCAATTTTGTTAAACTCGTGATTAATGGTCGTAATTACGGTATCTATACCAACCTCGAAAAACTTGAAAAAGATCATGTGGATGATTGGTTTTTTGATAAAGATAATACGCGATGGCGTGCCGAAGTGGCGACAGGTTTTAGCTTAAATGGCGGCGGTGGGGGAGGCTTTGGTGGTGGCGGTTTTGATTTTGCTACTCTTTTTGGCGCCGGAAAATCCACACTTAATGACCTTGGTGAAAACGGGAACTCCTATACTGCCGATTATAATTTAAAATATTCTGATGCCGAAAAAGCACCTAATCCTTGGCAGGATCTGGCCAATGCGGCACATACCATGGGTGTCGCATCGCCTGAATATATTGTAGAAGAGCTTGGTCAATATATGAATATTGACGAGGCTTTATGGTTTGTCGCCTCCGAGAACATCTTCGCTGATGATGATGGTTACTTGAATAAAGGTGGTCTGGATTATTATGTGTATTTTGATGTATTTACTGGGCGAATACTGCCTATTGAATACGACGGTAACAGTGCATTCCACGGACCGTTTATTGAAGAGTGGAATCCACTTTATCGCATGGATGATAATCGATTCCCGCTGGTCGATATTTTGCTGCGAGTTCCAGAGCTTCGCGCGCGTTATTTTGCGCATTACCGGACTATTATGGAGGAATCGTTAAAACCTCAGGTAAGCCTTCCAGTGGTTGATACCTATGCGGCGCTTATTGGCCCCGGTATTGCGGATGGTAGTGCAGTTAAAGCGTATTCCTATAACGAACACCAACAAGATGTTCAAGGGATAAAAGATTTTATTACTCGTCGTTATAATTATTTATCCTCTCACTCAGAGCTATCGGGCACGCCTGTGGTCATTAACGATGTTGTTGATAGTGTGGACGGCATTGCTTCAATTCGCCCGCGTGATAATCAAGCTGTGAATGTGGCCGCTACGGTGGCGGGTAGCGTACAAGCGGCTTACCTCTATTATGGGAAGGGTTTAGCGGGTGAATTCGCTAAAGTGGCAATGAATGTCAATGGCTCCAGTTTGGTGGCGCAAATTCCTGCAATGCCAAAAGGTGAGTTCGTACGGTATTACATTGAAGTTATCGCCAATGATGGAAAAGGGACTGCTAGCTATAATCCAGTAGGCGCTGAGCACGACGTCTATATTTATCAGGTGTTGGCCGCAGCCAAAATCAACAGTAGCGTTGTGATCAATGAGCTTGTTGCCGATAACGAAACATTACAAGCCGATGAGACGGGCGAATATTCGGATTGGATTGAGCTCTATAACAAGGGTGATACTGCTGTTGACTTGTCGAATTGGTATTTGACGGATGAAGATACAAAATTGGATCGCTGGAAATTCCCGCAGGGTACTGTGATCGCTGCTGGCGCTACTTTGGTCGTGTGGGCCGATGATGAAACTGACACGCTAGGTGGCTTACATGCTAGCTTTAAACTTAGTGCTGGCGGTGAAAACGTTTATCTTGTGAATGGTAGTTTAGAGATTGCTGATCACGTGGAATACGTGGATGCTCCAGAGGATCAGAGCTATGCGCGCCAACCCAATGGAACTGGTGATTTCTCTTGGACCAGTAATGCCACGTTTAATGGACTAAATCCATAAACGATTGTTTGGTCTGGTCCTTAAATTTCTTATTTGAAGTACGCTTTTAAGTCATTTTTTAAAGGCCGTTAAAACACCTAGTTGATAGAGAATCACTAGGTGTTTTTTTATGCCTATCGTTTGTGCGGTTAGGTTTGGATTTCTTTGAGTGGCGTTAAGATTTAACGATGTCTAAGCATGACATTTTTAAGCACTGTAAACGCCGCCATTGATATCGAGTGTGGCGCCATTAATAAAGCCATCATATTCGCTGGCTAAAAAAATAACGGCGCGGGCCACGTCGTTTGCAGTGCCGGCGCACTGCAAGGGGATTCCTGCGATGGTGGCTTGAGCAGAGGCTTCGGTGGTGTGAGTGTTGTGGAAAGATGTGCCCAAAATAAGGCCCGGCGCAACCGCGTTAACGCGAATACCTTGCGGCCCAAGCTCATTTGCAAGCGCGCGCGTCCAAGTTAAAATGGCACCTTTGGCCATACTGTAGGCTAAAGAACCTGGGTGTCCGCCTTTGCGCCCAGCCAATGAGGCTAAATTAACAATGCTGCCATTGGCATTTTTTTGCATGGCAGGTACAGCGGCTTGGGTCACAAATTGAGCGGATGAAATATTGGTATCGATAACTTTGTACCAATAGGCGCTATCGGTTTTTTCGAGCGTTCGACGTTCAATAAGTGAGCCTGCATTGTTAATTAAAATATCGAGCCCACCAAGGTAATTGATTGCGGTATCAACGACCCTTTTTGCTTCATCGGCATCGCACAAGTCGCCTTGAATAGCTGTGGCGGATAACCCTTGTTCGTGTGCTTTTTGTGTGAGCGCATCAGCTGTTTTTTTGCTGGAAAAATAATGGATTGCTACATGGGCTCCGGCTTCAATAAATTGCTGGCTAATGGCTTCGCCAATTCCTTGTGCCCCTGCGGTAATAAGGACGCGCTTACCTTTCAATTTCATCTATACACCTGCCAAAAAAAACGCCATGCTATCAAATTGACATGCCCTTGCGTGCTATTACAGTGTTAAATAGGTGCAAATTATTTTATTGCTTCAAGCTTTTATTCGTGGAGATACTGTGAAGGTTGTCTATAAAAAAATATTTCTGGCCATGGCTTTATTCGGTAGTGGTTTGTCTATTTCTGGCTGTTCCAGCCATAGCGATATGGAGCTTCGCAAAAGCTTTAGTTGGCAGAAACTGGTCACCAACGGGCAGCCAACGGCTCGCCATGAAGCTGCCGTTATCGCCTACAAGGGCAAGGTCTATTTAATTGGTGGGCGGCGTATAAACCCTACGGATGTATTCGATCCTGTAACAAACAGCTGGCAAGAAAAATCCAAGCCGCCACTAGAAATTCACCATTTTCAGCCAGTGGTATGGGGAGATGCGATCTATATCGTGGGTGCAATGACAGGGGGGTGGCCTAACGAAAAGCCACTTGATAGGGTTGTTATTTATTACCCTGACCGCGATCTATTTGAATATGGCCCCAAGATACCTGAGGCGCGAAGGCGTGGTGGTGCCGGGGCTGTGGTTTATAACAATAAAATTTATTGGCTTGGCGGGATTACGGATGGTCATATGGAGGGGGCTAGGCCTTGGTTTGATGAGTTTAACCCAGCCACAGGCCAATGGCGCATATTGGATGACGCACCGCATGCACGAGATCATTTTCAAGCGGATGTTATTCGGGGCAAGCTATACGGCGCTGGCGGCCGAACAACCTCACATAAAACACAGCAAAGCATCGAGCTAACAGTAGCCGCGATTGATGTATTTGATTTTTCTTTGGAGCGCTGGCTGCCGAGTGATCAGGTGCCGCATTTGCCGACAGCGCGCGCTGGTAGTGCGACTGTGGCAATCGGTGATAATTTGCTTGTGGCGGGCGGCGAGAGTATGGCTCAGCAATTGGCGCATAGCGATGTGGAAGTCTTTAATAGCCAATTAAGTCAGTGGGAGCGCTGGCCTGATTTAATTCAAGGGCGCCATGGCTCTGGTTTCGCTGTTATTGATAATACTATTTATATGGCTTCTGGCTGTGGCGAGCCAGGCGGCACACCAGAATTAACGACCATAGAGCGTTTGGAACTGCCTTAGCCTATAGGCCCCAGCCTGAAGTGTATCGGCTTAATGATTCAATGTTTCATTGATCAGCGCAATGAGCGGGCGGTAAAAGTGCTGTTAATACAAGAGGCTTGTTGCCAAACAGAGCTATACCAGGGCTCATCCAGCCGCAGGCAGTGTGAGGCATTGGTAGTTACATTCTTATTGCGCAGTTGCTAATCACTATTCACTAGGTCATTGATGTATAATTCCGCCCTTTTTACGGCGGCTTAAACATTAAAGCTCAGCCAGATAACCGAGATTGAGGTGTTTTTGTGGGTTGGATTGATTTTGTAGCGGAACAATGGATTTTGGTATCGTTGTTGTTGGTTTTAATTGTGGGCTTTGTAACTTTTGAAGGTAAAAAGGGTGGTAAAACAGTTAGTTACCATCAGGTTTCACGTTTACTCAATAGTGAAGAAGCTATATTACTGGATGTGCGTGATACGGCTGATTTCAAAAACGGCCATATTATCGATGCGATCAATATCCCGCACGGCAGCTTGGCAACGCGCTTAAGCGAACTTGATAAGTACAAGGCTAAGCAAGTCATCGTGGCTGACAAAATGGGTCAGCACTCAGGCAACGCCGGTAAGGTGCTACGTGAAGCGGGTTTTGAGGCTGTGCGTATGCAAGGTGGCATGGCGGAGTGGGTTGCGCAAAAATTACCAGTGATCAAGGCGACTAAAAGTAAAGGTAAAAAGGCATGAGTATCACCGTATATTCGAAGCAATTTTGCCCCTACTGTGTAATGGCGAAGCGTTTGCTGGACAGTAAAGGTGCAAGCTTTACTGAGATTAAGGTCGATAATGATCAGGCTATGATGAAAAAAATGATGGCCGATAGTGGCCAGCGTACAGTGCCGCAAATTTGGATTGGTAAAACACATGTTGGTGGCTACGATGAATTAGCCGCTATGCAGCAAAATGGTCAGTTGGATGGACTTTTAGCCTCAGAGGGTTGATCCTGCCGTAAGGTGCCCCATAGTAGGGTATGCGATACATAAGGGACGAGGAAACAATATTTCATCCACTAATGCTTGATATCGACATCCTTACCT
>NZ_CEXWTU010000254.1:0-6611 GCF_982758155.1 Marinagarivorans sp.
ATTATATTAATTTGGTTGACTGGACGGGGCGAATTATCCGCGACGATAAACGTGGCGCAATCAGCGAAAACCTTCCACCGATACTTGCTCGATTAAATATCGATATTGATGCTTGGCTGCTACAAACGCAGCATTTTGAACAACACTACCAAGCTTTGTTCGCTAAGCGCAGGAAAAGGCGCGCCGCTTAGCCTCAGCGACTTCAATTACATTTCTGCGGCACTAACATCCATCACTCCTGCGTCAATAAATAACCCCAAGGCATTAGCGTTGGGGTTGTTGTGTGTTTTTGGCCTATGGGCGAAAAATTCTTGAAAGTAGGCGAACTCTAGTGTTTTTACTTAATTGTGGGTGTCTTTATTTTTTTAGAGTGCCTGTCCTGCATTATTATTGGTGCGATGCTTTTCTCGTACAAACACAAGTGGAGAGTAAGCTGTCAGATTGCCTTGCCTTGTTATACATTGTTGCCTTTTACAGCATTTAAAAACATGTCTCCTGCACGACTTCTAACCAACATCCTAAGGCTCTTATTCTCTGGTGTGTTTATTACGTCTGCCAGCCTTAATTGACACAGTAGCGCGCAGGATGTATTCCAAGCCTGAGGTTTGGAATTGGGGTACATAACCCATTCATCCACTAAGTCTTGACCGCCATACTGGTGTTCTGTGGAGTACTCTCGTCTAGATGTGATCGAGTCCAAAAGGATGGCTTCGTTGCGCCCCAAACTAGACAGGGTTGATACATAACCAGGATTCACTGCGTTGTTAGAAAGCTGGCAAGATAATAAATTTATCCACATTTCACTAAGAAGAGGATCGGTTTCCTGTGATACTTCTTCGAGAGCCCTTACAAAGCTTTTTGGGTGATCAATGTTTTTAATCATTGTTGAGCGGTCTACCGCACGCTCTAAAGCATGCAGTGCCAGAGATTTTTCAACCTCGACCATATTGTCAAACTTTTGTTTAATATAGCGCCCAAGACCATCAGTTGTTTCAGTGATTGGCGCAACTAGCTTTTCAAAAGTTACGAAAGTAGTCGCTGCTGCTCTTACGTAAACCTCACCGGGTATTTTTTTTGCTATTTCTTCAATGGAACCCATGAGAAGCCTTATTGATAATGGATGTTTAACGCCGCCATATGCGGCAGCTTTGTAGTTGATTTTTTTGTGGCAGTCTTTTTCGCCACAAAAATAAGCGACGGAAAAGCTGTCAGCATGATGGCTTGGTTATAACTAATTATTTAGAACTGATGCACCAATTATAAATGCTATAAATAAAAACAATGGTAACAACAATATTAACATTACAAGATCTTCCCTACGAAGACCAACTTCCATTACATTACTTTTGGGGTTTCTAGAGTTATAGCTGATTAGTAACTTCTCACCCGATACATAGGGAAGCATATGTTTTTCTATGCTCGATTCACTAACAAAACGATGAATGCGGTAGCTAAAGTTACTACCCTCATAAACAATCCCATCAATAGAAAATTGATACCGAATCCCTACAGAGTAGTAGACTCTATTTTCATCACTGACCTTATTAACTTTAAAATCCAGTATGTCAGCATATTTCTGATTCCAATATTTAGATCTTATCGCAGGGTACAACCTAAATAAATTTACTAAAACAGTAATCAACCAAAAAATTAGGGCAACCAATAAGTAACTGTCAATAAGCTCGACCTCTAGTGTTATAACATTTGATTCACGCTCATGGTCACACATAGAAATATGTCTACATATAGACCTTTATGTCCACAACTATACCTAAATGGCTAAATATAGCCATTTCCCAACATCAAGCTTGTGTCTACATTTAGGCACTTATGAACACAGCTTTCAATAATCACTTCTTTGCCCCCCTAGCCTTTCGGCAGTAGGTCGCTGTTTGGATTCACGAAACACTCCAACCTAATCACACCTCAAAGCATTTACAGGTAATGACCCACGCTCAGAAACAGGTATCGGTATGCACCTTTGGGGCTGTCACAAACAGGACGTTTGTGCAGAGCTTACAGGCTTTTGCAGGGACGCAAATGTTAGGGCAATGCATCTAGGCAGGAGCCTATTATTAGACATTGCAGGAGCATAATGTCGAGGAGCGATTGCCGAGAAGTATTCACAGCGTGCCCCAGAGGTGCATGCCAATACCGCCGCGCCACACTGCTCAACCACCCCCAAACCCTACACCATTCCCAACAAATAAAATATTACCCAATATTACACCAACCAAAAAAAGCTAAGCACACAGAGCACTTAGCTTTTTATCCGATAATTTAAAGGCGGGTTACCCCTCCCTTAAATAGACCTTTAATACCTAGTCCATTTCATAGCGATCAATAACCGCACGCACCAAGCCGCTGCGTACAATATCCTCACGACCGAAGGCGTGTATTGCGACGCTATTCAACCCCTCCAAACGTTTTATCGCATCGCCTAGGCCGTTGGGGCCTTTGATATCACTTTGTTTGATATCGCCATTAATTACCACTTTACAATTTTCACCAATACGGGTTAAAAACATTTTCATTTGCGAGGGGGTTGTGTTTTGTGCCTCGTCAAGAATAACAAAGGTGTCCTCTTTAAAAGTGCGGCCACGCATATAAGCCAAGGGCGCCGCTACAATTCGACCGTGTCGCATTAAATACTTCACGGTACCGGCACCTAAGCGCTCATTTAAAATATCGCGAAAGGCATCAATATAGGCGGCAAACTTTTCGTCTATATCGCCGGGTAAGAAACCTAAATTTTCGCCGGCCTCCACCGCTGGCCGCGTAATAATAATGCGCTCTATCTGGCCGTCTTGCATGGCTTCGGCCGCGAGTGCGCCCGCGCAATAACTTTTACCCGTACCCGCTGGGCCAATGCCAAATGTTAGGCTGCTATTTTTAATCGCGTGAATGTAATCTTTTTGGGCTTTAGTACGAGGGCGCAAAGGTTGTAGATCTTGTTGCGGAGCGTAAGCGGTAGAGACTTGTTGTCTCGCGTTTAGCTCAAAGATCTCGGCGCTTTCTAAGCCGGGAAGGTTTTGGTGCTTGGTACCTTTTTTACGCTGGCCTCCTCGTCCAGAACTATTGTGTGAATTGTGTGCTTGGTAAGCCGTATTTCGTTTTGCGCTTGATCGCTTGGCCATAGATTGTGTTCTCCGAAAAAAATAGGTTAATCACCAATTAATTTGAAACTTTCTATCTTCTGACTGTGCATCCGTATTCTAAAATTTAAGCCGAACAATAAATTGCCCCGACTTTTTCATTACCCTCCACGGGCAACACAATTAACACGACTCAATGACAATTCTATTAAACCGCTAATAGACTCCCACTTATCGCCCCCAGCCTGTATACATCAATAAATACCGACTGGCGCTTATGTATTACTTATGTAGCACTTAAGCTTGCGTTGCCTGCAGCCTTAAACTGACTATGAAACAAATTTAAAAACTTGCCAAGCATATTTTTAAATTAATTTATTTTTTTGCAGACAGCGGCAAAATGATGGGCTAGACTGCTAAGTAACACAAACTCGCGCTATGGAATTTTAATACCACTAAAAATTCCACACCCTCCCTACCCCCTAAAGTTCCTTCATTCACCGGCTATTTTCTTTTAACGAACTAGCTTGGCATTATTTTTGATTTGCTTTAAATAACGACTCCGCCCCACCTCAATCGCCCTGTTAGATTAAAAGCATCACTAAAAGCCCGCACCGTTATTCCATTTAATATTCTACTGCCTTATTTTCAGCCAAAAAAAAGGGCGCCGAAGCGCCCTAAAGAATCCCTTTTTGTGCAATTTTACAACGAGTGCTCAAGTAAGATTTTATTCGACTGGTTTACTGCAGTAGAAAAACGCACGTATAAAATCTTGCGTTCTGCATCCAGCGCCCAAGTACCCGCCTTCGCTTGCGCACCCAATAACACATTGAAATCTTCGACGTAAGCTAGGCCCACATTGTTGTGTTTCACTGCATTATAAGGCGCATCAATTAAGTTAATTTTCAGTAAATAATTTTGCTGCTGAGGCTTTCCGGCATACTCGCCCTCACTGGCGCCAACATTCACCATTAATTGCTGCGCAAACTTTTCTACGGTAAAGGCGGTACGTGCATGTTCACCGCGCTGGTAGCCCATGCTTTCGCCATCATCATCATGCAGCGTAAACGTCGATGCACCAGAGCACTTCGGGTAAATATCGAGGGTTAGCGGGTCTGCGTGAACTTCTGTGTCGATATACAGAATCTCTGGCCCCATTGGAATAATGGCACCACGCTTCACATACAAAGGCACATGCTTCAGGTTTTCTACGCGCACATCGGCTTTGATGGTTTGGTTACCGTTATAAATAGTGTGATTCCAGTAATCGACCCATTGCTCGCCGGCCGGTAAAAACACATCCATTACGCCGCCAAAATCCGCCGCCGACTTATACACAGGCGCCACTAACAACTCTTCACCAAACATATATTGAAATTTAAGGTGATCAGCCTGCCCGGGGTACGCTAGTTTCATGGGGCGCGTTAATGGCATGGCCTCTTCCCAAATAATATTGGTATAGGTGTACATATAGGGCAGCAAACGGTAACGCAACATGCGTGAGAAATAGGAATATTGCTCGGCCACTTCACCCCAGGACCATACATCACGCGGTGTCCAGCCGTGGTTACGGGTACCCGTTGTAAAGTCTGAAAACTGAATCCAGCGCAGCGCTAGCTCGGTACTTTGCGGCCCAACCACACCCGAGTGTCCTGGCGTATCGGTATGCAAATAAGACCAACCACCCACAGCGCCATCAGGGCCGTACACTACGCCTTCGATGCTTTGCTCTAAGCCCAACCAAGTCCCTGCAACATCACCGGTCCAATGCACGGGCATGGTTTTTTCGATGTCGTCCTCATTGGGTGGGGTTTCGATACCTATGCCGTCTTGATACACCCCTGCAGCATTAAATTTGCCGCCCTCGGCGTTCTCGGTATTAGGCAGCGTGTAGTGTCGCGCCATAAACATTAAGCGCTTATCTTCACCGAAGTGGCTACGCATTTTATTCCAAATTTGCGTCTCGGCCTTAGAGCCACCACTCCAAAAATCTAACCAGGGCGCATCTAAACCTGCATCCAAATGGCTTTGCATGGCCGCCATCCAATCTTGGTTATTACTTTCAAAACCACCCGCGTGATAGTTCATGATGACCTTAAAGTTCATCGCGTGTAGCTCGTCCATCATAGCCTTAGGATCTGGGAATTTTTGATTATCCCACTTCATGTTATTTGGCCAATCCCAACAGCTAAAGTTACCCACAGTGCCGCCGCACCAATACATATCCAGCACCATAATGTCGGCGGGGTGAGTGTGGTCGCCATAGGGGTTTTCTAAACCGCGTAACGCGCGCGCGTGGTTTAGAAAGCCTTCTTGAGTATCGTAACCAAATGGAGCCTCTGCCGAACCATAACCCCACTGCGATTGCATAAAGCCTAAGCCCCATTTAGGAATCATAGGCTCTGTTTTCGGGCGATTAAGGTTTAGGCCAACAGGGCTTGCCGCCACGACCGCTGGCGGCACAACCTCACAAGAGGCTGCCTCTACAGGCATGGATGATACGCTCGACGAACTCGCTACACTGCAGCTTTCACCCAAGGCAAGGCTAATGTTATCGAGTTGAACACCGATTGAGCTGGCGCCCAAATTGAACGTTAGCCGTGCCGTTAAATCGGTAGCATCAGCAAAGAAACTGTGGCTAAAAGCTTGGTATTGCGTGCTCAAACTTTGCTGAACAGCACCGCCCGATAAACTGGCATAGTCCGGTGCGGCATCATCAACATTAACGCTAATATCACGCTTGGCATCGGCCTTGGCGTGGTAACACAAGGTGTACTCCTTGCCCGCCTCGATCGCGACGGGGTGCATTAACTGCACATCCCATGGGTTAGCGCTCACTTCGGCGATAGCGACCGAAAACTCTCCATCAAAGCTTACGGTTGCCGCTTCAGCAAAGGCGACAAAATCTTGTCTGCCCGCATTAAAAAGGCCATTACTGGTCAACATTGAAACAGTGGCCGCCGCTGCAGAAGAAGCACTGCCTGCCTCACTGGCAACAGAGCTAACCGCAACGCTAGCGGCCACTGAAGATGCCGGTGTAGCAAGGCTACTCAGCGCGCTTGAACTTGTAACGCTCGCCGCAACCGATGAGCTTATGGCCGCACTGCTGGAAGGCTGCCCTTTATCAACGGTGCCCGTACAAGCAAAAAGTAACGGTACCGCCACAAACAACAATGCTGGTGAGCGCCGCTTGAAGGCTAAATGGTATGACATGGTGAAATTCCCCTAAAGTTGTGCGGCGCAACAATAGGATGGCCGCACTTTTATCTGTAGGGCGTCATCAGAACTCAAACGGGTTTTTACAGCGTCCTTTGTACTACCGTACGCAGCAAAGGACAAAAAAGTGTGACAAGAATCACACTAAAGCGGAAAGTGGTCCGTCGCTAGTGACGGGGAATGCGCCGCCATAAAACCCTTAACTGGGCGCAACTAATCAGGTAGGGTCGAAATGACGCTCACCTAAAAGGCGAATTGATTGTTTTCTGGGCATTCAAGCGTCAGGCCTTGCAGGGATAG
>NZ_CEXWTU010000255.1:0-6581 GCF_982758155.1 Marinagarivorans sp.
AATTTGCCGGTCTATTTGAGCATGGCTGAATAGTTACAAATACTTTATGCAATAATACTAGCCTCCTGCTTCCTCAGCGGCGTTGCTCAAAGCGTTACGTGTACCGGCATGCGGCATCGTCTAATTGGACAAGCTGTTATTGCCCCGCCCCTAGGCCATGATAGAATTTTATTATTCGCGATTACTCCTTAAGGGGCGAGGCAATAATAGTTTATCCAATTAGGCGAAGAGATCGGCTTTCTTATCGAGGCGCTTAAAGGGGCGCATGCCGGGGCATGTAACGCTTTGAGCAACGAAGGTAAGGACGTCGAGATCAAGCATTAGTGGATGAAATATTGTTTCCTCGACCCTAAAGTCGCCACAACGATTGAATGAACGGAATTTTGTATGAGTGACCACCCTTTAGATGATCCGCTCGAGAGTGCGGGTATCAATACTTTAGCCATTCGCGCCGGTATACACCGCACCGCCGAAGGTGAACACGCCGAGCCTATCTTCGCGACATCAAGCTATGTGTTTAAAAGTGCCGAAGAAGCCGCTGCGCGTTTTTCCGGCGAAGAACCCGGCAATGTTTACTCGCGTTATACCAACCCCACTGTCAATACGTTTCAAGAGCGTATTGCCGCAATGGAGGGTGGTGAAGCCGCTGTTGCAACGGCATCGGGAATGGCTGCGATATTAAGCACTTGCATGGCGCTGTTAAAAGCTGGCGATCACGTGGTGTGTTCGCGCAGTGTTTTTGGCACCACCACGGTATTGTTTAGCAAGTATTTACAGAAGTTCGGCGTCAAAGTCTCTACAGTGACCTTAACCGATTTAGCCGAGTGGCAAGGCGCCAT
The DNA here is from genome assembly GCF_982758155.1 of Marinagarivorans sp. Lineage (NCBI taxonomy): Bacteria > Pseudomonadati > Pseudomonadota > Gammaproteobacteria > Cellvibrionales > Cellvibrionaceae > Marinagarivorans > Marinagarivorans sp. Next base: position 840 of record NZ_CEXWTU010000255.1, read on the forward strand.
AACGCCAGATACCAAGCTGCTCTTTTGCGAAACCCCCTCTAACCCGCTGTGCCATGTAGCCGATATAGCGGGCTTAGCCGCTATCGCCAAAGCCAATAATTGCTTGCTGGCCGTTGATAACTGTTTTTGCACGCCGGCATTGCAAAAACCTTTAGCGCTTGGTGCTGATCTAATCATTCACTCGGCGACGAAATACCTCGATGGCCAAGGTCGTTGTTTAGGGGGGGCTGTTGTCGGCAATAAAGAACATATGGCTGAAGTGCTGGGTTTTATTCGCACCTGCGGCCCAACCATGAGCCCCTTTAATGCTTGGGTCTTCAGTAAAGGTTTAGAAACCTTGGGTTTGCGCATGAAGGCGCACAGTGCTAGTGCGCAAATTATGGCTGAATACCTCGATGCGCACCCTCAGGTTGAAGCGACGCATTATGCCGGTTTGCCTTCTCATCCGGGTCACGCTTTGGCGGCTAAACAACAGTCGGCTTTTGGCGGGGTGTTATCGTTTGAAGTGAAGGGCGATAAAGCCGCCTGCTGGCGCTTTATTAACGCCACCCGTCTAATGTCCTTAACGGCTAACTTAGGTGATGCGAAATCCACCATCGTCCACCCCGCGACCACCACCCACGGCCGCTTAAGCCCAGAAGACAAAGCCGTTGCGGGTATTAAAGAAAATCTTATTCGGGTTGCGGTTGGTTTAGAGGATATAGAAGACCTGATTATCGATCTTGATCGAGGCTTTGCGGCAATTTAAGGTATTACTGACCCGTGAACTAATGGCTCGCGCGGCTGCCTATCTACTTTCACGTTGAGCACTGCCTGCAAAGTTTGGCTATGCTCAGGTTTGAGACGATAAAAAGGATAAAGAATGCAGCCGCTTCTCACAGAGATTGTCGCCGCCGTAGGGCAGGTACTTCTGGGTAAAGACCAGCAAGTTAAACTCGCCGTGGCGTGTCTTATCGCCAAAGGGCATTTGTTGATAGAAGACTTGCCCGGCATGGGTAAAACGACCTTGGCGCAATGCTTGGCTAAGGCACTGGGCCTGCAGTACGAAAGAGTGCAGTTCACCAGCGATTTATTGCCGGCTGATATCCTAGGTGTCGCGGTGTTTGATAAGGTGCAATCGGCCTTTCAGTTTCATCCCGGTCCCATTTTTACGCAGTTGTTGCTTGCCGACGAAATTAACCGCACCACGCCTAAAACCCAAAGTGCTTTACTCGAAGCCATGGAAGAAGGGCAGGTGACAATTGAAGGTGAGACACGTCCGCTGCCGGCGCCATTTTTTGTTATCGCTACGCAAAACCCTTTATCCCAGTCTGGTACCTTCGCCTTACCCGAATCACAGCTAGACCGCTTCTTAATGCGTCTTAGCTTGGGTTACCCCAATCATCAATCCGAACGCTTATTGCTGCAAGGCGTCGATCCCCGTGCTCGAATCCAGGCGATGACGGGCATTATCACACCGGCGCAGCTGGCCGAACTACAAGCCAATGTGGCTGCTGTACGCACAACCGATGCGTTATTGGATTATGTGCAAAAATTAGTTGAGTTTACGCGTGTCGATGCCCACTTTACGTATGGCTTGTCGCCAAGGGGCGCTTTAGCGTGGTTGCGTGCCGCTAAAGCTTGGGCGCTGTTAGCGGGGCGCGATTATGTGATTCCAGAAGATATTCAAGCCGTCGCTTCTTCGGTTGTTGACCACCGCGTACGCGGTGGTGATGTGGAGGGCAGCCACGCACATAGAGACCTTGTTCAGCATTTGTTGAAATCGGTTCCGGTGGTTGCTTAGATGCGCCTATCCAGTTTTTTGCCAAAACTAGCGGTAACATCGCCGCAAGAATCGGTAAGGCGTGCGTCCTATATCGAGCGCAAACCTAATCGCTGGCAGGCGCGCTTCTTTCGCTGGGTGGATAAGCGTGTTCCCGCTGCCCGCAGTGTGCTGCTAACGCGTAAAAACCTGTATACCTTTCCGACCTTAACGGGCTTTGGTTTTTTAAGTTTAAGTTTGGTGTTGTGGCTTTTAGGCACTAACTACCAAAACAATTTAATACTGGCATTAAGCTACTTATTAATGAGCTTAGTTGTGGTATCGATTTTACATACCTATGCCAATTTAGCGGGTTTGCGCATTAAAGTATTAGGCGCAAAGCCAGCCTTTGTGGGTGAGACTGTTTATTTTGTACTTGAGATTGAAGGTGCGCGTGCGAAGGGAAGTGATAATTTAACGATTCGTTGGTGGAATGGCGAAGAGGCCTGCTTTGATTTTGAGGCCGGCAGTGATGGTAAACAAACGGCTCAAATTGAAGTGGGTTTACAGGCGGTTAAACGGGGTTATTTAAACCCCGGTAAATTATTACTCGAAAGTACCTTCCCCTTAGGGCTTATTCGATGTTGGACATGGCTAAACTTAGATACACGAGCCGTCGTATTTCCCAAACCTTTAAAAGTACAATTTCCTGTGCAGGCCGAAGGTGAAGGGGATGGCGATTCTGGCGAGCAAGTGGCCGGCGGGGATGATTTTGCGGGTTTAAAAGAGTACCGCGCTGGCGACCCCGTCAAACACATCGCATGGAAACACTACGCGCGCGAACAAGGCCTATATTCAAAAGAATATGCCAGTGCTCGCAATAGCGATACTTGGCTAGAGTGGAAAAGCTTTTTACATTTAGAGCCTGAAGATCGGCTAAGTGCATTGTGTTATTGGGCTTTGGAGTTTGATCGATTGGGCATTGCCTATGGTTTACGCTTGCCGGGCAAACAATTACCCCCGGCATTGGATGACGGTCATCGTTTAAGTGTGTTGTCGGCGTTGGCGCGCTTTGATATTAGCCTGAGCGGACAGTAGCCATGGATGCATCTACCGAGGCTTTTCAGCGACAAAAGCTGGTACGCCACGAAAACCTATTGTGGCTAATTGTGGCGCAGGGTGTCGTGATTATTCCGTTACTTATTCGCTTGCCCATCTGGCTGTGGTTGGTATGGCTAGGTGCTATGGTCTGGCGCTTGCGCATACATGCAGGGAAATTAAGTTATCCATCGTCTACGATTAAATTTGTTTTAGGTGGCGCTTGCGTTGCAGGCTTAATGGCATCTTACAGTGGTGCTGTCGGCGTTGAGCCAATGGTAGGCTTTTTGGTCTGCGCCTTTGTACTTAAGTTACTAGAGCTGCGTTCCCGTAAAGATGGTTTGCTTTTATTATTTATTGGCTTTGTTGCGGTTGCCGCTCAGTTTTTATTTGCTCAAAGTTTTTTAGCCGCGTTGTATGCGTGTGTTTCTTGTGTTGTATTAATTACCGCTTGGCAAACTATTTATTTAACCCGCCAATTCTCTTATCGCTATAAAATAAAAACCGGTGCGGTTTTGTTATTGCACGCAATGCCTTTAATGGTGGTTATGTTTGTCATCATGCCGCGTATCGGCCCGCTGTGGCGCGTGCCTATGCCACAAGGTGGCGGTAATACAGGCTTTAGTGATTCGCTATCACCGGGTGATCTTGGTAATTTAGTCCGTTCAGCGGGTACCGCCTTTAGGGTCACTTTTAAAGGTGCGCAAATTCCTGCCCCGCGCGATATGTATTGGCGCGGTTTAGTTTTGGATACCTTTGATGGCCGCAGTTGGAATTTAGACCCGCAATGGGATATGGTCTGGAGCCAGCGTTCAACCGATGTAAAACTCGATGGCTTATTAGATTACGATATTATTGTTGAGCCACATCAATACCAGTGGTTATTCTCTTTGGCCGAGCCCATTAAAGTCTCGACAGAGCGCGCCCGTGCTCGCATTACGCAGCAAGGCCTTATCGCTGCGCAAGCACCGGTTATGTCGCGTTTGCAATACAGCGTGGTGAGTATGCCAGCTGCGGATTTTGTTTGGCCCGAACTAACACCCAAGCAGCGTGCAAAACTGATGCGTTTGCCAAAAGATTTTAATCCTCAAACCACAATACTCGCGCAGCGCTGGACGCTGGAGGGCTTAACGCCAGAAGCGCTGATCGAAAAAGCATTGGCGTGGTACAACCAATCTTTCTATTACACTTTGCAGCCACCGTTGTTGGGCGAGCACAGTGTTGATGAGTTTCTATTTAATTCCAAGCGGGGTTTCTGCGAACATTTCGCTAGCAGTTTTGCCGTGCTCATGCGTGCCGCGGGTGTGCCTTCGCGTGTTGTGGTGGGTTATCAAGGTGGAACCTACAACGCTTTGGAAGATTATTGGATGGTGGGACAAGCCGATGCCCACGCCTGGACAGAAGTTTGGTTGGACGACAAAGGCTGGCACCGCATAGTCCCCACCAGCGCGGTAGCACCGCAGCGAATAGAGAAAGGCATTGGTAATGCGTTAAGTGATGCCGAAAAAGAAATGGTAGCCTCTGGTCAGTTTGATGCACCAAAGTGGATGACTAATTTGCGCCACCGCTTCGACGCAGCAGGGTATGTGTGGAATCGCTGGGTGCTGAGCTACGATTCAGAAAAACAGAACCGCTTATTAACACGTTTATTTGGCGGGGTAGAGCCTTGGCGTGTAGGGGTAGGCTTTATTATTGTTATTGTTTTTTTATTGGGGGGCTACACCTTGGTTGTTGTGCGCCCAAAATGGCAAAGGCATACGCCTTTACAGCGCGCACTCAAAGCCTTTGATTTAACCGCTCAACAATACGGGCTAACACGCACACCCGATGAAACCATCGCAGCTTTTAGCTTGCGTATCGCGGAGCAAAAACCAGAACTTGATGGGGTATGTAAACAATTAGCCAAGGTATCACAACGCGCGCTTTATGCTGATGATAAGCGTTGTCAAATAGAGTTAATTAAGGCTTTACGGCGTTTTCCTGGCTGAGGTGGTTGATTGGCATTCGGCTGTAAAGGGGGGGATATCTTAATATTCCGTCTGGGTGAATATTAAGATATTTCGGGAGGTGATTTTTAAATGTTTATAATAATCAGATGGTTATGGCGTTAGAGTGCTGCGCGGATATTATAATATTCGGTCTTGGTCTGATAGTATATTTTTAGGTTTGGAAGGGGTAGTATTCGCTGCAAGCTACGAGTGGCGGGGGTTTAGCCTTTTTTCTCGTGAAAATGTCAGCCGGGAAAAGCGTCTGATGGATATACAAATGTTAAATGCCAATTATGGATCTGACTGAAATTGAAGCAAAAAGATTGAGCCGCTTTCTCTTCGAAAGCGAAGAATGTGATTTTGTGGGGTACGCAAAATCCATCAAATCAACTGCTGAGCTTCACTATTTTTTATGGAACTACAATTGCGACGATGGCATTGAGGCAATCAGGTCGGTTATAGAAAATAGGTTTTGTGATTTTGGTACAGCGTTGATGGCATTTTGGTATCTAGGTGGCACCGATTGGCTAGATGAAAAATACGTTGAGTCTATAAATCCTGATGGACACTTCGATCAGGAGCTTCAACTGGCTAAAGATATAACCGGCGCTCTTATCAACGGAAAGTATTCTTCCAGTATTTATAGGTATGAGCCAGAGCTTAATAGACTCGCCAAATACAAATTGAATAAAGCCGGTATAAATGAATGCCTGTTCGAGCCTAGCGATGGCGAAGCGTGGGATAGGCATGCGGTGTAAGCATTTAACAAACGGCTCAAACCGACCTCCACTGCGTTGCTCCTTTTTGTGCTTTTCCGCTACGCTCGCACAAAACAATCAACTCCGTTCCGGCGGCTTAGCCGGGCGTTAGAGCGTCAAGTTTAATCTTGATGCGTCTTGCAGGGTGCAAGTCCCT
>NZ_CEXWTU010000256.1:0-6562 GCF_982758155.1 Marinagarivorans sp.
GGACTCTGGCTGGCTGCGGCATCACAGCCAAAAACACCGATGCCGATGCCGACGGCATTGCCGATGTGATTGATAACTGCCCCAGTACTTTATCGGGTACCCGCGTTGGCGCTACCGGTTGCGCCGGTAACTTTAACTTGCCCTCTGGTGCTGTTGCTTCACCACAAATGCGCTTAACCGAGATGGAATACTCCAACACCGTTAAAAAAGCGTTTGCGTTAAATACTTTGCCAACAACCACATACTTGGCTGACAACTATGGTCCATTTAAAATATTTACCAATAATGCCTCTGACAAAACCGCTGATTTTGTCACTTTAGTCAACTCAAGCCATACCTTATCAGCATCGCTCGCCCAGCAGTTTGCAAGCCAATGCAATTGGAATACAAACGCCAAGCAATGTATTAATGAGCACTTAAACAATGCGCTGATTCAGTTGTGGCGAGAAAGCAGCCTAAGCGATGCCGATGCAACGGCTATTGCCTCTGTAATACAAAGTGCCGCAGGCCGGGGCGCCTCAACAGAGCAAGCGCTAGCCGCAGGTATTGCCTTTGCTTTAATTGATGATCGTGCGGTTTACCAAATGGAAAATGGCGTCGATAAAAACGCAAACGGCGTACAAAAACTCACCGCACGTGAATTTATTAATCGCATGTCTTACCTGCTGATTAACACCGCGCCAGATCAAGCGTTAATTAATGATCACACAAGCATTGTGGGCGACGAAAATAAAATTGCCACCCACGCAGACCGGTTAATGTCCGATGGTGCTTATAAAGAAACGGTATGGCAATTTTTCGCAGAATGGTTAGGCATGCCAGTGACCCCACCTGAAAGCGCAAGCATTATCCCCATGCCGATACAAGGTGACCAGTGTAATTCAACGCCTCAATGCCAGGCACAGTTTGAAGGGCTCGCGCAAAGTTACGATTGTAACAATAGCGCCAGTAATACCAGTTGGTGCACCTGCGATGGTGTGCGTTGCGACAGCTTAGGAGGCGGCTTATCCCTTGAGGCCTCTATGTATGAAGAAACCCGCCGCATGATCGACCACATTATTGATAACGACCTGCCAATCTCGGAGTTATTCACCGCCGATTACAGCTTCATTAACAGCATACTTGCCGAACACTATGCCGTGCCAGCACCAGCCACCGATTGGGCGCGTTATGATTTCCCTGCAAGCGCCAGCCGCTTAGGGATTTTAACGCATGCCAATTTCTTAACCGGCAACGGTAAACACGGCCGAGACGTGAATACCATCTTCCGCGGCAAAGTCGTATACGAACGTTTATTTTGCGAGCAAATGCCACCGCCGCCACCAGCAGAGCAATCGGTCAATTTAGCCGACGAGGTCGCAGACCGCGGAACCCACCCGGCCTGTAAAGGCTGCCACCAAGTAGTCGATCCCATCGGGCGCATGTTCGATTTATATGATGACTACGGTAAAAAATTCGATAAAGCGAATTTATTCGGCGGTTTATATATGGATGTGGATATCGCCGATGAGTACGACAGCGTTGTCGAATTCACACAAGCACTACCCCATAGCCGCGCCTTTAATCACTGTGCAAGCCGTCAATTATTCCGCTTTGCCATGGGCCGCGATGCGACCGAAAGCGAAAGCGCGAGCTTCCTTAGCATTCGAGATGCGCTAGAAAATACAGGATCCATTAAAGCCAGTATGCGTGCACTTATCACAAGTGATGCCTTTAAAAATGTGTACTCAGAAGCGGCACCACAAGCGTGTAACGTTGGAGAATAATCATGAATAATTTTAATAAAATGAACCGGCGCACACTCATCAAACATACGGCCGCTGTTACTGGCGCTGCCAGTATTTCAACCGCAATGGTCGAGCGAGCGCTAGCTGCCGACAGCGACATTAAACGTGTGATTTTCTGGTATGTACCCGAAGGTTGCGCACAACAGGCCTTTTGGCCTGCTGATACGGGTAGCTTAAACATTAATATGAGTGCATCTATTAATGGCAAAAACCCTAAAAGCAGTAACGGTTCAATTCGCAATTACATTGATGCGAGCCAAGCGAGTTATTGTTTGCAACCACTAAAAGCGCATCAAAGTGATATATCCCTTTACAGCGGTTTTAAAAACCCAGGCATACCGAGCATAACAGAGGCGCATAAAACGGTGGTCGCCTCAGCGCTTACCGGCAGCAAACCGAACGAAGGCAGTATTGATCAAATACTGGGAAAAAGAATGCAAGGTAGCTCACCTATTGCATCAATTTACAGTGCAATGTGGGGGCATCACGTTCACAACAAAGGCGCCAACGACGGCTATATGTCACCAGTAAGGACCATCGGTGGCGGCACCACCGGCAGTTCAAACTGGAACCCCATGGATACCTACAAAGTTGTATTTGGTAATAACGGCATACCCGCACCCAGCGGTGGCAATGGTGTTGTCCCCTATGGCAACGAACACGCCCAACTAGACATGCTAAAAGCAATGGAAGCGCGGCTCGAACAAGTGAAATGCGTTGGCGGCTTAGCAGCACGCGACAAATACGAAACGCTGCTCGCCTCTTATAAACAATTGGAAACACAAACTGCAGCACTTTTGCAAAAGGCCGAAGACGAAGCAAAAGATAATGGCCCCGATGTTCGCTTTGATATTCCCAACGGTTGGACCAACACTTCTGGCAGCCGAACGGATTTATCCAAATATTGGAATAAACCCGAAAATTACGAGCGGCTGGTCGACATTTCGATGAATACCACCGTTGCTGCTATGGCGCTAGATCGCACACGCGTATCTATTATGCAATTTAGCGGAAGCGGCACTGATATTGGCCCTGTAGCCAAAGACCACTATCGTGTTTTTGATCGTACTGATGGTTCTGGAAAAGGTATTCCCGGACTTGAGGCAGGCCCAATGCATGACCATTACATGGGACACGATCCAAACGAGGTGCGCAGGCGTAACCAAGCTCGAGTGTACCGCTGGTATTACGGCAAGTTAGCACAATTAATCGATAAATTAAAAGCAACACCGGACGGCAGTGGCAGCTTATTTGACAGCACATTAATTGTGACATGTTCAGAGTTTTCGATGTACAACCACCGCTCCCACGATATGCCTTACATTATGGCTGGCGGCCTTGGCGGAACAGTAAAAACAGGCCAATATTTAGATTGCCGTCAAAATGGTAACTTCCGTGATTCTGCAGATTTCTTTTTGGGGATTTCTCAAGCACTAGGGGCCAACCTTGATCATTTTGGTAATTCAAGAAACCCCTACAGCGGATTTTTGAGTTAACAATTTTTCTTAGGGTCATCACTTACCCGCTTTAGATTCGCCCCATCTTTAGCGGTATTTTTCATCCCCCCTTAAACACCCCAAGCGATTTTAGTTAAGGGGCATTCATGATTAAACGAAAAAAATACCGCAATACCGTGTCGCAAAATCCTCTACTGCGCAAAGGCGGCGTTCACGAGAAAACCCATAAAGCACTGCGTACCAGTACCAAACGCGAGTTGCGTGCGAAAGCGCGCGACTCAATTCTTCGCTGCCATAAAAAAAGGCGCCTTTCGACGCCCAAGGGTGCAACGGGTTATCAGGCATCGTCACTGAAAATTCAAAACATTTATTTTTCTAAGTTAAATACCACACGGCGACTCATGCCGTAAAATTCGACTACCTCACCATCGCGCTCGTAAGGCGTAAATTTCCAGCGTTTAATGGCATTCACTGCCGACTTATCGAAAACATTCTCTGGCTGCGCGGCTATTACCTCGATATTGTTAGTCGCCCCCGTCTTGGTCACATCAAAACGCACATCAACAAAACCCTCTATTCCCTTATTCGCCGCACGCGCAGGGTAATCTGGCGCTACCATCATGCGGGCAACCGGAAAACTACTGGGTAAAATAGCCAACGCCCCTCCAGGTGTAGGTTTAGGTGGCGCAGCCGGTATATAGCCAGCGTCGCCTCTATCTATATCATCACCCTTAAACCTCGGCACTGTCGGTGTAACTTCAACCTCGGTAGGCTTAGGCGGTAAAGGAGCAATTTTTTGATTTACGATCACAGTCTCTTTCAATACGATATTCGGTATTGGGCGATCAACCACAACAGGCGCTTCAAGCTGCGGTGTTGCTATTAAAATGTGCATTAAAGCAATTAAGGCAATCGTTGTGACGCCAGCTGTAGCCGCCGCAAAAAACCACTTACTCATTGAAGACCAAAATAGGGTGATGTAAGTATTTTCACTGAATACTTTCTCATTGAACACTTTTTCATTGAAGATAGCTTGAGTCATAATTTTCTCCGAAAACGTTGATACCGGCAAGCGCTAAACTGGCACGTTTACCTAATGTACAGCGTGAGTACTTTGCTCAGCTGTCTGTATTGGTGTACCAAACGTGGGGTTAAAGGTTTTTGTTTTTGCACCCTCAGATAATCTAAATGTAAATGTTTGCGTTGCATGTTCTGTTTTTATGGGACGACCGTTGTCCATCGCCGGTTTGAATATCGACTTTGCCATAGCCTCCAATACAGCATCATCAAAAACGTGTTTAGGGCTAGCCATAGCAATGCGAATAGCGCCAGCTTTACCGCTGGGTAGCACATCAAACTGCACAATCACTTGGCCCTCGATATTTTTTCGCTGCGCACGCCGGGGGTACTCAGGAATAACCGCACGCATAGCGACATAACCGTGCACTGTTACACTAGGCGCAATTACGTTATCAACATCCATAGACGCTAACTGATTAATGTCTGACTCCACATCACTTAACAACGCATCTCTACTTGCTTGATGCTCTCTTTCGATAACGACAACAGACTCTAAATAACCGCTAGGTTGTACAGCTGCCGTGAATTTTGAGGGTAGCACTAAATCACGATTCTTCCCGGCCTCGCCAGCCGCGGGTAAATGATAAATCGTTAAAGCTTGTTGACTAAGCTCACCTTCATCCCACACAGAAACAGCCGCAGCATCTAATGTGATTATTGAAAACATTAACCAAGCCAACGCGGCCAATAACCATCCCCATAATGATGTTTGTTTAAAGGGAGCACGGCCACGCAATCGCGAACCATCTAAAATTGCCGCGATGCGTTCGTAACAATATGAGCCATCCATTAACGCTAACGAATTCTGTGGAACCCTGTTGTGCCCTGCAGCAATATTTAATAAGTCATCGGCGTAATCACTACGGCCGCTTCCACTCGACAAAACGGCATCATCAGCATTCAATTCACTCAACCAAGAAAACTGTTTCCCTAAGCGCCATGCCGAAGGCAAAAACCAAACAAAAGCCGTCAAAATCTGCAAAGTGTTCTGCCAAAACCAATCTTTGCGAGCGACATGAGCTAACTCATGTGTGAGTACTCGATTCAAAGTGGAAAGACTCCACTGGCTATACACTTTTGGTAACACAATGACGGGAGTTATCGCACCCAAGGTAAAAGGCCCCTGCGCAACACCATCTTCACTGCAAAGCTTTGATTCGCCTACTTTTAAGCCAACGGCGACTAAAACTCCATTATCTTTTTTTATGCGCATTAGCATGCTGCCCACTTTCGCAGGTGCAGCCTCTAAACCACTAACGTACTCAAGCGCCGCTAATAGATGCCAAAAGCGGTAGCCCAACACACAAAACACACCTATCAAATAAACTGCCATAATAACTTTGAGCATCAAGGGCGTTGCCAAATGTAAATCCACCGTGAACAGGTGCCAAACATTCACGGGAATAATATCTAAGCGAATAACTGGCAATGTCGCACTGCCCACAGGCAATAAAATAACCCCCAAGAAAGCAATGCAAACCAATCTCGCCAACCTACCCGAGTGGGTATCGCGTGATCGATACAACCACCAACGCACGCAACCAAAGACCAGCATTAACTTAAAAACTAAAAATATAATCACTAAAAGGTTAAACATCGCATCACCTCATGGCATCAATAATATTATTCTTAGGGGTATGATTTACTTAGATTGCTTTTTTAGCCGTGCTATTTTCCGCTCTAACTCTGCAATTTCATGCGCATCCATCTCACTACCATCGGCGTCGAGCAGTGCTGTTACCGCTTTTATTTTTGACCCTTTAAAAAAAGTTTTTAATAGGCGCGATATTGCAGAAGCTTGCACTGTATTTTGAGCTTGAACGGGTCGATACATGTGCTTTGTGCCTTCATGGGTAAAAGCGACCACGCCCTTATCGACCATACGCGTAATTAAAGCCCGCACGGTCGAGTAACTCGGCGGATCAGGCATTTTATTTTGAATATCTTTTGCCGAAATCGGATTTTCTTCATGGAGCACATCCATAATTTGCCGTTCGCGCCGACTCAGAGAAGCATAAATAGCATTGACTGACATCACTCTCTCACTTTGAATAAGTGCTAATTTTGTAGCAGGTGCTACAAAATTAGCACACCAGAAGCAAGAGTCAACACTTTTTTGGAATGTTAGACTTTAAGTGTGATCGAGCCCTTGCGAACGCAGGGCTTCTGGGGAAATAAAAATAAGGGGCGAGGCAATAATAGTTTATCCAATTAGACGAAGAGATCGGCTTTCTTATC
>NZ_CEXWTU010000257.1:0-6514 GCF_982758155.1 Marinagarivorans sp.
CATATTTTCGCCTCGCCAAGCAAGCACCCACAAACCCAAATTCCAGCAACTTATTTAGTGCACGCCCCTTAGCCCCAAAAGCGATAGCTTTAATTCGGTGAATATTTCACAAAACTACGGGTAATTCGTCACCGCTGATTATCACTACTCAGTTATATAGTGATCGTGCCTAGGGAGGCGCCGTTGTCTTCCGCACAGGGAACCCCAACACGAGGAGCTTAAAATGACCATCAAAAATTTCACCCAAAAAGCGTTAGTTATCTCAATGAGTTTGGCGACTGGTTTTAGTGCCAGCTCAAGCTTTGCGCAAACAAAATCTGTGGTAAAAGTCTCACCCAGTTTGGTTTCAACTATTACAAAGAATCCGGTGGTTAGTCTTTCAAGGATTGAGTCCATAAAGGTACCGCAAGTTACAACCTTTGAAAATTCAAAAGTTAAAGTTATCAACGGTAAAAAGTTCACGTTTGTAAAAGGCATAGATGCTAAAGGCAATGATTATCAAAGAATATTGAATGCAGACGGTAAGGAAATTACAGAGCGCGATGTACCACGTGCTGAAACACACGTGTTCAACCCTGAAGTAATTCAATGGGCTAAAAAATTGGTGTCGCAAGGGGATATTTTAAGTACCCAAAAAATTGATATAGCACTCGATATTTTCGTGGCTGAAGCAACGACAAACGAAGTGGGTAGTGGTGAAATTATTAGAGGTGAAATGTCTTTTAGTGAAGTCAATGGTCAACAGTTAACACTTAAAGAGCTCGATAATTTCAGTGAGAAGTCGGTAGAGGTTATTCGTCGTAATCAAAATTCGCAAAATAAAAAGCGGCAAGAGTTATTAATGGTCTGGACGCAGAATTACGGGTTAATCAAGGCCGAGGGCGTTGAAGAGTCTATCGCAAGAGCGGGCGAGGGCTTAACGGCCGAATTAACCGCAGAACAAGTATTGCGTTTGTATAAAGCCGGCGATAAAACGATTGTCGGTGTTGAATTTACGCCAGAGCCAAAAGATGTTGTCGCAAATGCAATGCTTGATACTAACATTACCAACTGGGCGCTACCGTTTGGCAACAAGCGTGGCGATGGCATTGGTATATACATGACCGAAAGCGGTTGTGCCAATGAGTCGCGCTTAGAAAATTACGACCGCTTGGCGGGTTCAGAAACCAACCATTCAAGGAATGTGGGTGGCATATTACGCGCAGTTTCGCCTAATGCGTTCATCTATTGCCGCGGTAGCGCTGTATTACCGAAAAATAGCGATTTGGATGGCGTAGGCGGCAACGACCGCATTTATATTATGACTCGCTCAAATGGCAGTGCGGCCAGTAGTGCTTATACAACATTGGATCGCGATTGGGATAACTTTGCTTATAGTAATAACTTGGTATCCTACGTAGCTGCTGGTAATGAAGGCAGCGGTTCGGCCAATACTATTGCACCGGCTAAAGGGCTAAACACCATTGCGGTGGGTAATTATGTGGGTGCTTCCGATAATATTAATAGCGGCTCTTCATTTTTAGATCCCAGTAATACCGGTAACGATAAACCAGAAATTTCAGCGCCGGGTACCAATATATCGGCAGGCGGTTTCACCATGACAGGCACCAGTATGGCCTGCCCACACGCCGCAGCCTTTACCGCGGATATGATGTCCTCATCAAGTTACTTAAAATATCGCCCATATTTAGCTAAAGCCAAAATCATGGCGGGCTCAACCGACGCCATTGGCGGTGGTTTTGATAAAGTTGGCGTTGGCGGCATCGACTTTTTAAGTGCGCAATACAGCGGCTATTGGTCTTGGTGGTCGGGTGGTAATAATTCATGGAATTACTTTGATGGGCTAGATGGCAGTAAAGATGGTTACGTAACCCGTAAAGTGTATATCTCAAGCAGTTGGGACAAAGTGCGAGTAGCGTTAGCTTGGATGAACCGCGGGACTTATACCTATAACCATCGCAACGATGCGCATGCCATAGGCATGGATTTAGATCTTAGTGTGTACGGCCCTAACGGCAACTTTGTGGGTAGCGCTATGTCGTGGGATAACGCCTTTGAGCATGTAAACTTTACGCCATCGCAGTCGGGTTACTACACCTTTAAAGTAAAACGTTTTGCTAACCGCGATAATAATTCTGCATTGCGCATGGGTATGTATGTGAATTATTACAACTAAAATGGCAATTTAAAGCAAAACGGTTTTAACAAAAAAGGCGCGCTGAAGTGATTCATCGCGCTTTTTTTGCTTGCGAGAGTGCATGGAAAGTACTTTCAGCTAAAATTCCTTTATCTTCGACTCTAGGGGCTACGTTTTTTCTTGTGAATTTAGTTTAAGTTCACCCACTCTCAAGTTCAGTTCATAGCGCGCATTCCGGCCCACCTTTTTCAGTGGGCTGAGGCAACCTTTCTGGACAAGTTCTGCCAGATCTCTTGTCGCGGTTGCCTTCGAGCACCCCGTCATACCCATGTATTTTTTGGCGCTAATTCCATACTGAAACCCTTCTATGCCAGCATTAAATACCTTGTTAATAGCTTTTGCCTGTCTTGCATTCAGGTCATTTCCTTCGTGGTCATTCCAGTATCTCGCTTTTTGGAGAATAAATTGGACCTTATATGCGGCTTCTTTCTGCGCTTGCATAACAGTGACGCAGAACCAATTCACCCAAGGTGTAGCATCCATATCGGGCTTACTTGCCTGGTGTAGCTGCTCGTAATACTCCTTTTTATTGCGCTCGATAGCTGATGATAAGCTGAGTAATGCCGGCCCGCGGGCGTCTTGTGCTAATGCCTGTTCAGCAATCGCTCGACCTACACGACCATTACCATCATCAAACGGATGGATGGACTCGAACCAGAGGTGCGCAATTGCAGATCGTTCAGGGCCAGAAAGGTTTTCTTTTCTATCGGGATTAAGCGGGCAACTATTGTTATACCACTTAAGGAAGCGCTCCATTTCTTCATCCACTCGATGGGATGGCGGGGCTTCGTAATGTACGGTTTCATAACCTATCGGGCCTGAAACGATTTGCATGGGGCTTTCTGTTGTTCGCCATTGCCCAATTCGTATGTTTGGCTTTAAAAGGCTTTTATCTTCGGGAGGTAACACCATTTGATGCCAGTGAAACAGTTTTTCCTTAGTCAATAGTTCGGTGTACGTCTTTCGAAGGTCAACCATCAGTGCGGATATCCCCTCAGCTTTGGGGTCCAATACTCGAGTTGGAGGGTTGCTCAGCCCGAGGAAATTCTTGATAGAGGAGCGTACGTCTTCAGAATTAAGCATTTCACCTTCAATTTGGCTAGTCTTTACGGCTTCATTGACCATAAGGTCTAGGTACGCCTCATTTTGTAAGCTTTCTTTTAACTGCCCTATGCCTCCAGATAGTCGGCCAGACTCTAAAGCATACGAATACAGCGTATGCCGTATTTCTTGATCGTTGTAGGTAAAGTTGGGCCAATCGGAGTGTTGCCAGCAGTATTTCATGGAGGTGAGCCGTTTAATTTAACTTATCGGCTCATTATATATCATTTTATGAGCCGATAAGTTAAATTAAACGGCTCACTATTTTCAATCGGTTTGATTGTGAATAGTGGCTGGCGATATCCGCTCTGTGCTGGAATAAAGCGAATGCCTGTCCTCGGTTATTTGTCCTCGGTTATTGTGGCTGGACCGGAACGGCCACCGAGCTGGAAAAGACTAGGCTAAAAAAAACCGCTAGGGCATAGCCTTAGCGGTTTGTGGTCTTGAATTTCTCAATTGGTTTGCATATGAAAAGTAGATTAACAACTAAAGCTGCTTAAAGTGAGTGCCTGTCCCGCTATCTTGTTGCTGTGACACTAATGAGCTATACCCGAAATATTATGGATAATCCAAAGGCTCATAAAGCTCAAAAACTAAGCCATTCCAAAATATAAAAGTATCAATCCCAGCCTCAGTGGGAATAACAATAACATCACCCTTGGCCCGTTCGCTGATAATAGCTTCATCAATTAAGTCTACGTTTTTATGCTGAATAATTTTAACAGATAGGGCCGCATCAGCATCCAAAACGGATGTATCGTTTATATCATAAATAAGGAAATCACCGAGGTCACCGCCATAATAAACGCCAATCGCGCGAAGCGAACCATGCGTGACCTCTGCATATTTCGCCCATAAGCTCACTGGCGTAACGCCAGACAAAGGCGCATTTGAATTTCGTCGCCCCCAAAATATCTTATCAACGAGACCATCCCCATTTAAGTCGGCTTTGGTGGGTAAACTGCTAGATTCTTCGGTGTTATTAAGTATTTTCTCAAGCTCAAAAGAAACGGATGAACTTTGCCCTGTGAGCGGCACGTCAGCCAATGGGGCTTGGCCCTCTGAGCAATTAATCAGAATTAATAGCGAGGCAATAAGTGTTAGGGATTGTTTAATTTTAAGCACCGTCTATTCAGCCTTATCCAGAATGGGGGTTGGATCAATTAAATCATTTCTTCGCATATATGGGGGACTACTTCGGTTAGTTAACCCGCCCTCGGTCTTACTTGAATATAGCTCCAAGTGAAGCATCGACATATTAAGCCCCCGAAGCTTACCAACATAGCCTATTAGATCTCCGCGCTTAACGATGCTACCAACTTCAAGTTTTGGCCCTGCCCCTCCTAACTCGCCATACCTTGCAATAAATTCGTCATGCTTAACCTCTAAAGCGAAGGTACCCAAATAAAAGGCATAACGGGGTTTCAAAATGACTCCATCTGCCATTGCATATACCGCTGTTCCAATAGGCGCGTATATGTCACACCCAGCATGCTTGCGCCCCTTAGAGCGACTGCCACCAAAAGCTCTCATTCCCTCTTTGTAGGATTGAGTTGGGTGGGATGATAATGGGAATTTATGAGATCGGGGTAACTTGGGTTTGGGAACTAACGGGGCACACACTCTAAATTCTGGACAAAAAGTACATACTAACGGGATTTCCAGAGCGCGTGCGGAGTACCCATGGATTGGCTCGTGCGAGTCCAGAAAAATTATCGGCTGCCGCTAAGTTAACGGCATTGACGTCCATGTCGGCCCATTCATAAAATCCCTTAAGCACCCACAGGTGGTGCGGTTTGTGCAAAGTGGGCATCGTTATTCGCTGCGCTAACAATCGATTGCAAATAGGGGCGGTTAGCCAAGCTGAAGCGTTCACGGTAAGTGCCCCAGGTTAAAAAACACTCGAGGCGCAATTTTGCATCAAGGTCTAAGGTTTGGGTGCCTATCTCAATTTTTTCGAGGTGATCTAAGCCGGCTTCAATGCGTGCGCGTTGTCGGTCGAAATAAGGGTTTGATTGGGTGTCTAGGCCGTTGCGCTCTAATAAGAAAATATTGATTGCGCTATCCATTAACGTGTTTGCCAAACAGAATATATCTAAGCCATAAACGCTGGGCAAAAAGGTGTGGCCGGCTTGTTCGCGAATGTAGCGCAGGATTGAGGTGGAGTCGGTTAGCTCTACATCGCCGTCGTGTAAAAAAGGAACTTTCATTGTCGGCGATTGAACGGCAGAGCCTTTGGCGTCGGTTTCAATAAATTCACACGCGGTGCCGGTTTGTAATAGCGCAATGCGAACATGGCGAACATAAGGAGAGGTGAAAGAGCCAAAAAGTTGCATGGAATATCCTTGTCAAAATGTAATGTTATTGAGGTCGCTATTGTAGCGTGCGCGTTAGTATCACTTGGCCATTAACGCATAAAATGGAGTATACGCATAAGGTGGAGGGCAAAAAAAAGCCCAGCATGTATTTGCTGGGCTTTTAGAGGGCGGGGGCGTAGTTACCTAGTTGGGTTATAAACCTGAGTAATAGGCGGCCACGTTCTCAATATCGGCATCGCTTAGGCTGGCGGCAATGCCCGTCATAATGCCCGCTTGGCCGCCTGAGCGGCCACCACTTTTATAGGCTTTGATGGCGAGCTTTATATACTGCTCGTTTTGCCCCGCAATATTGGGGTAAGTCGGAATGGCGGCTTTGCCCACTGGCCCATGGCAAGCCGCGCAAATTATGGCTTTGGCTTTACCTGCAGCGGCATCACCCGCCATAACAGGGGCGGCAAGGGTAGCGGAGGTAAGGAGTGCTGCAATCGCAAGCGTTTTCATGTGATTCTCCAAGGATGTATGTTTAAGATTGGCAGATTCAAGACTCTAAATTGTTCTGTTACTAATGAGCTTATGCGTCTCTTCAAAACGGTAGTCTAAGTTTAGCCTGTTGTGGCTGAACATCGAGTGAATTTACGAATCCACTCGGATTTTTGGATGATTAGCGGCGCTGAAAGGCGTGCTGGCAGCTGTCGGCTTTGATCAGGTTTACGGTGAATTTCATGGCCGCATTAGAAGGGATGTTCGGTCTTGAGCCCTTGCTGCCATAGGCTTGCTGAGGGTGTACGTAAAGCTCCCAGGTATCGCCTTCCATCATCAGGGGAATGGCTGTGCGCCAGCCGGCAATCATTTTGCTTAAGGGGAATGTGGGCGCTCGGCCCCGCTGGTAGCTGCTATT
>NZ_CEXWTU010000258.1:0-6482 GCF_982758155.1 Marinagarivorans sp.
AGCAAGGCGCTTGAAGGGGCGCATACCGGGGTATGTAACGCTTTGAGCAACGCTGTTGAGGACGCAGGAGGCAAGTATTATTGGATAAAGTATTTTTTCCTCGGCCCTTAGGTCGCATCTATTAACGCTTTTTTTACGGTGTAATTCCATTTTTTTCTCTTAAGGAATCAAGCTTCCTCCTGTGTGCTTCCCGTGTGCGTTCTGAAATATTGATATGCAGTATCAGCAATAAATAGTGATGAGTAATGCATTGAGGCCATATGTTGCTCGTCGGTTTGAAAGAAGAAAGCATCACGATGATTTTGGTGACTGCTAGGCTAAATAAAAGAGCAAAAGAAAAGTTTCTCTTGCTTAGATGTTGAGTGGTAGGCCCTTGGCGTAAGTGCCTAAGGCAGTAGGGGCAGTAATGATTCAATCTATATTATATGCGAGTGACTTAGGTGCTTTAAGTGCCTATTCACTGGTTTATGTCGAGCAGTTAGCTCAGCAGTTCAATGCAAAAATTGTTGTGTTACACGTTGTACCGCCGATAGATGCATTGGCAGCTGCAGTGGTGAATAGTCGTTGTTCGGAGCAGACTAAAAATGAAGTGCTGAGTAATGCGCATGTAGATGGTTTGCTAGAAACAATTCGAGAGCAGGCTTTTGAGCGTCTTTTGGATGATGAGTTTGGAGTAGAGTTTAGCCGCTACCTGAGTGACATTGTGGTTAAAGCTGGGGCGCCAGCAAAAACAATTATTGAATATGCCAAAGAAAATGCATCCGACATTATCGTCATTGGCAACTGTAGTGATGGTGGTGGCGAAACGCCAGGTCTTGGATCGGTGGTGAGTAAAGTGTTGCAGCTGGCTCAAATCCCAGTGTTTATGGTGCCCTTAAGTGCAGTCTCTACTTTTCCTACGCCTCAAGCGTTAGATACAAGCCCCTAAACCTAAAAGCCGCAGTTGAACCATCAAAGTCTACGCATTTACTCAGTGCACCTAACGCGCGGCAAGGGAATATGCCTCTTTTTCATCCACAACTACGTTTTTTTAGGTTAAACCGAACCGTAAACCGCGTCACTTTACGCCATCGGTTGTTGTGCCTCTAGGCGTTAAAACTTACAATTGCGCCCCTTTCTTAATGCTGCAGTGTTTATGTTGCTTACAGTTTTTGTGGGTAAATGAGCGCGAACGGCTTATCTGGTTGGTGGTTTAAAACAAAATTATGTCTGAATTTGTACAGGGGCAGCGGTGGGTTGTCGATTCTGAGCCCGAATTAGGTTTGGGAATTGTGGTATCGATTGAGGCTCGCTCCGTGTCGATTTTTTTCCCGTTGGCAAATTGCGAGCGGATGTATGCTTTAGGGCAGGCGCCGTTGACACGTATCGTGTTTGCGCAAGATGACGAAATCACTTTGGCGGATGGCGAAAAGCACCGCGTGCTTGAAGTGAAAGACCATCAAGGCTTGATGATCTACGATATCGGTACAGAAGGCTTGATACCCGAGACGCAAGTTAGCGCAGAAATACAACTGAATCAGCCGTTTATGCGCTTAATGACAGGGCAGCTTGATAAGGCCAAGTGGTTTTATTTCCGTCGCGAGCTAGATGCTGCAATGGCAAAGGTGTGGGGCTCTCGTTTAAACGGTTTGTTGGGGGTTCGTGCTAGCTTAATACCCCATCAGCTGTATGTGGCGCACACCGCCTGCGATCGTGATCGCGTTCGGGTATTACTCGCTGACGAAGTTGGTCTGGGTAAGACGGTTGAAGCGGGCATGATCTTAAGTCGGCTACTGAAGTTGGAGCGAGCCAAGCGGGCATTAATCATCGTACCCGATGCGCTTCAAGTGCAATGGCTTGTCGAGCTCATTCGCCGTTTTAGCTTAACACCGGGTATTTATGATGGGCCGGGTTATGATTTTGAGCAGGGCCAGATTCATATTTTGAAGCAGTCCGCACTAGTGGAAGAGACCGAAAGCCTGCTCACCGCCGAGTTCGATGTTGTTATTGCCGACGAGGCGCACCACATTCAACCCAACACCCCGGGTTTTGAAGTGCTTCAGGCCCTTTCCGATTTATGTCTGCATATGGTCTTGGTTACCGCGACTCCTGAGCAGTTAGGTTTCGAGAGCCACTTTGCACGCTTACAATTGTTAGACCCCGATAAGTACACCAGCCTAGAGGCTCTTACACAAGAAGAGTCTGGCTATGCAGAATTGAATGGATTAATCCGAGACTTACCGGCAACGCGCGACGCATTGATTTCACGTTTCGATTTAGATGCTTCCCTCGATGACGATGCGCTGCTAGATCAGGTACTTGATTGCCATGGTGTGGGGCGTGTGATGTTCCGCAACGTGCGTGCATCGGTAAAGGGCTTTCCTGGTCGTCTGCCGCAAGCGCATAAGATTGGCGGCCCAGAATGGAAGGATCGTTTCGAGTGGTTGGCCCGGTTTTTAAAGGCTAACCCCGATGAAAAAGTCTTGGTGATTTGTCATGAGAAAATGCAAGTCATCGACTGTGAAAACTATTTATGGCAGAAACATGGTATTGACCCAGCGCTTTTCCATGAAGATATGGATCTGATTGAGCGCGATCGCGCCGCGGCCTATTTCGCAGATTTTGAAAAGGGTGCTCAGGTATTATTGTGCTCTGAAATTGGCAGTGAAGGGCGTAACTTCCAATTTAGCCATCACTTGGTCTGCCTCGATTTACCCGAAAACCCCGACATGCTAGAGCAGCGCATTGGGCGTCTTGATCGAATAGGTCAAACAAGCGATGTTAGCGTGCATGCCTTGATCGGCGCTGATGAAGCTGGCGAGCCTGATGAAAACGCTTTGCGTTGGCATTGGTATCACGAAGTGCTCGATTGTGTTGGGCGCCAAAATCCTGCTGCGGGCAGCGTGCACGAGCAGTGCTTCCCCGGCACGTTTGCTGATTTAACCGATTCAATAAAGCAAGATGCTAAGGTTCAGGTAGGCATACTAGAAGCTAAAATTCGCGATGGCCGTGATGCCTTGTTGGAGCGAAACAGCTGTCGGCAACCTTTGTCGAATGAGTTGGTTGAGCGAATCACTGAATTTGAGCAATCTACGCCAGTAGAGTTGGTTGAGCTGGCGAGTGAGCTTTTAAATTTCCATTTCGAGGATCTTGGCAATGGAACTTATTCGCTGATTCCTGCTGATAATATGCTGCTACCTTCGTTGCCGAGTATTCCGCCCGAAGGGTTTGAGGTGGCGTTCGAGCGAAGCGTTGCTTGTGTTCGGGAAGATGTCGTTTTTATGACATGGGATTCGCCCTTTATTAGCGGTTTGTGGGAGTTGCTCCATCACAGCGAGTTGGGTTCAGCCTGTGTTGCGCTGCTACCCAGTAAGCAACTGCCAGCGGGTAAGTGCTTGTTAGAAGCTTGTTTTGATGTTGTTGTGCAGTCTGAGTATTCCAGTGAATGCTTGCCGTTTTTGGATAGCTATTCTGTGCGTACTTTAACGCTGGATATCAGCGATAAAGATTTAGCGTCAGTACTGGGTGAAAGCCAATTGCAGCAGTCGTTAACGCATGTTGATAAAAAATTAGCGCGCAAGATTATTCAAAGCAAGAAATTGGAGATGCCGGCTTGGTATGCCAAGGCTGAGACTTTTTCTGAGGTTCATAAAGTGAGTCTTATTGAATCGGCTAGTGCCAAAATCACGGCTTTTTTCTCGCAAGAGAAAAATCGTTTAACGCAGTTGGCCAAAAAGAATCCGGCTATTGATATGTCGGAAGTTGATAGCCTCGCCAGTAAAGAGCAAAAGTTGCTGCACGCTTTAAACGCACAGACTCATTTACAGTTATCGGCTATACGTTTGATTGTAACAACCGAGCCAAAGGTGTTTTAGTGCCCATCGCGGCCATTGAAGGTTAATGCCCTTATTGGAAGTTGTGAAATAGCCTCCCATATTGCAACACCTTGACTACACTTAAGTGGTGATGAAAATAGGGGGCTGAATGGGCGGCTTTGCGTACGGTAATTTGCGGTTTTTGGTCGTGGACGACTTTAGCAGTTTCCGTACGACAATTAATGGCATGCTAAATTCACTGGGTGTGGCCAATATTCTAACGGCCAGCAATGGCCTCGAAGCGCTTGAAATTTGTAAAAACAAAAAATTCGATGTCATTTTGTGTGACTACGATTTAGGTGTCGGTAAAAACGGTCAGCGGGTGCTGGAAGCCATGCGACACCAAAAGCTTATAGATCGTGAATCCCTTTTTGTTCTTATCTCGGCAGATGTTTCTAAGCAGGCGGTTATGGCTGCCTACGATTGCACGCCAGACGACTACCTTGCAAAGCCGATTAATACCCAAATGCTTGAGCGGCGCATTGGCCGCCTGCTAGAGCAGCGTGAAGCCATGCGGCCGGCTTATCGCTGCCTTGATAAAGGAGAGCCCGAGCAGGCTATGGCAATACTAACGCGCATAGCCCTTGGTGGCGGCCGCGTTGCGCTTCCTGCGCAGAAATTCCTCGGTGAATTGTTTGTCGAATTTGAAGAGCTGACAAAGGCCGAAAAACTTTATCAGAAGGTGCTCGAAACAAAGCCCCTAGATTGGGCCCGGTTAGGCTTGGCGTATGTTCACCAGGCTAAAGGGCAGTTAGAGGCTGCGGGCGCGGCATTTAGTGAATTAACTAATCAAAACCCCTTGTATTTACCGGCTTACGACGGCATGGCAAGCAATTGGTTTTTGCGGGACGATACGGCTAAGCTGCAAGATGCCATCGCGCAATCGGTACTGGTTTCACCGATGTCCATTCTCAGGCAAAAAAATCTTGCCAATATCGCAGAAAAAAACGGTGACTACCCAACAGCCTTAAAGGCATTGCGTGAGTGTGTTCGTTTGGGTCGAGAGAGTTGCCATGGCTCGTGGGATGACGCATACCGCTTCGGGATGGCGACGGCGTCATCACCAGAGCCGGTGCTCGATAATAATAAAAGGTTGCCGCAAGAGGCGTTGGAAATGTTGTCGGATGCTACCCATCATTTTGATGTCGGTCCCGAACAGCTTCTCCGGCTACAATTTTTGCAGGGGCGTCTGCAATTTTTAGCTAAACATGCACTCGCGGGGCGTCAGGCGGTTGAAAAGGCGGAGCAGAGCTATGCCAAGTTGCCTCAGGATATCGAAACAGATATTGCGCGCGTAAAAGCACTGCAAACAATCGGCGATGCAGAGCGTGCCGATGAGTTGGTTCACAGCCTTATTCAGCATTACACCTACGACCAAGAGGCTTTAGAGCGCCTTGATGAGCTGCTTAACGAGCCTGTTAGTGAGGCGAATCGAGCGCTCGTTGCTCAGATTAACCGGGAGGGTATCGAACTTTATAATAGCGCTTTGTTTGACGATGCGATTACTTGCTTTGAGAGGGCGCAGGTTTTATTTCCAAGGCATATTGGTATTCAGCTTAATATCGTTCAGGCGCTTATCGGCAAAATAAAAGGTGGCGATAAGGATGTGCGAATTAAAATGGCTGCGGATAGCGCACTTAAGGCAATAGGGGAGTCTGTTGATGAAGAGCACTCTCAATTTTCACGCTATAAAAAATTGAATGCAATGTTCAATGCATAGGGGCAGTTGAGCTATGAGTGGCGCACTAACGGGTAGCCGAATGGGAGGGCTGTATGATTGAACCGAACGACATCGATTTTTCAACGGTGCTGGCGTCTAGCGTGCACGACATGAAGAACTCCGTCAGCATGCTAATGGCTTCTTTGCAGGAGGTGCTAGAGGGCATGCCGATAGAAAATACCGAGCAATCCCAGCAGATGAATACGCTGCATTACGAAGCTTCTCGAATTAATAATGAGCTCGTGCAGTTGCTATCTATTTATAGGCTGCAGCAAAAACGGCTACCTATGCATGTGGACCAGCACTTTGTTATTGATGTGTTGGAGGATCAGGTTGCGAGGAATCACCCTCTGATCGAAAGCCGAAACGTTGAGTTGGTGCTCGATTGCGATTCTGATTTAGAGGCCTATTTCGATGCTGACCTAGTGGGAAGTGTGATTCAGAATGTGCTCGTTAACGGTTGCCGTTACACGAAAAATAAAATCATGTTAGCGGCGCGGTCCGAAGAGGGCGTGCTGCGCTTAATGGTTGCGGATGACGGGGATGGTTTTCCTGCTGGGATGATGGATTACCCTGAAGAGTTACAATCAGGGAGCGGCGACAGTACCCAGCTTGGTTTGTATTTCGCGAGTATTATCGCTTCCATGCATAAATCTAAGCGTGGCGTTGGCCGAATTGTATTGCGCAATGGCGAGCCGCTGGGCGGGGGTGTTTTTGAGCTCTATATTCCCAATTGAAAGGTTAAAAAAACAGTCTAATTGATTGAATTATAAGCATATTTTGCGTTTTTAAGTTTTTTTACTAAAAATGTTTGACATGCCAAGCGCAGACTGTAGAATGCGCGACACTCCTCGGGTGGTTAGCTCAGTTGGTAGAGCGGCGCCCTTACAAGGCGTAGGTCACAGGTT
>NZ_CEXWTU010000259.1:0-6472 GCF_982758155.1 Marinagarivorans sp.
TGGTTAAAAAGTCACCTTGAAAGGGCTGCCCTACTGACCTATCGGCAGGCGCACTCGTCTAATTGGACAAACTATTATTGTCCCGCCCCTTAATAAAATTTAAAAAAATGCACAAAAAAAACGCATAAGTCACCTTATGCGGTTTGCGGGGCCTGCTAGCAAATAGAAGGCTTAAGACTATAGTGTATTAACGCTCGTTAATGCGTGGGCCTGCTTCGAGATTTTCTGGCGCAAAACCTGTACCAATGGCAACGTCAAGCTCCACTAATACATCAACGAAGGCTTCTAAGCGCGCAGGGATAAATACATCGCGAAGCGCTGGTGAAATATTGCGCTGCTCGTCTACATGTACAAAACCTAGCGTATTTGGCCAACTATCAATAATGCTACCGTCGCTTAAGCGAAACGCACCAATAGCATTCGGTGCGGTTAAACCAAAGCTCGTTGGCTCGTGGCAACCGCCACAAGTCATTGCAGTTGCACGGTTTAATAGCTGGTCGACCGTTAGCGGGTTACCTCGCGCATCCACACGACCTTCAAGTTGTGTTTGTAAATCTAAACCGAAGGGCGTGAACAGGTTATTACCGAAATGACCACGGAAATCATTTTCGAAAAACGCGAATCCACTGGCATGGCTTTGACCATTATTAAAACGGTCGCTCACGGGGTTTGACAGCATCACAATATCGTCTTTTAACAGTGGCTCAAGGTTGCCGGCAAATTCCGATTGAAAATCTGCCGCAAGCTCAGCTAGTGCACCACCTACAAATGGCAACTCGGGGTTAAAGAGCTCGCCAAAGGGATTTTCGTTAGCCCGCACAGGCAGGGCAACCACGCTACACTCACCTTCAACGGCGCTATCACAGCGGGTTTCTAGATCGTACTCACGCAGCATCCACTCGGGCGTCATAAATTGGTTAGTACGAATTTGACCTTGGCCCTCAGATAAATTGGCTACCGAAATAACTGGCGCAATGCCTTCTAAGCCTTCCATAAAGAAGCGGTTAATTTCGATACCGCGAGCAACAGGATCAAGCCCGGGCATGTTTTGCCAATGACGAATTACTGGCTCACAGCCGCGAACATCACCCGGTGTTGGGTTAGGTACACGCGCCTCAACAATCAAGAAGTTACGCTGAAAGTCGTTGCGACCAAACACAACACGGTGCTCACCACAATCTTGCCAGCCGGTGCGCAGCTCTATGCGGTTTACCAACGCTAGCGTGTTATAGCGTGTCATTTCAACAGCCACTTGAGAATCGCTCATAAACGCGACTTCGCTTTCCGCGCGGTCACACGAAAGTTCAAAGCCGTTAATGGGCCCACAGTTAATCTCGCTACCGATAGCCGATACACGACGCTGAGCATCCCAAAATTGGCGGAATAAGCTTTCGCCCGTTCCATTGCCTTCAGAAGCTAACTGTTGAAATACACCGCTCAACGTAATACCACTAGCATCAATCGTTGCACCATCGCGAATAAATACAGTATCGGCTGAAGAGCTTTGTGGTGGCTCAGCTCCAGCACGGGCTTCTACAAAGAAAGTATTGCTGCGGCTACCGTCAGGCAAGCCAATAAACACAGGGATGAAAAACAACGGTTCGTTCGGGTCAAACGCTTCAACCACAACCGTTAACAGCTCAGGCGTTTGATTAAAAATTTGAAAACGTGGATCAGTAAAGTCCAGCTGAATGCTTGCACCTGGTGGCAATCGCTCGTTGGTGATCAAACTAAACAAATGCACATCAAAGGCAACCAAACCAATACCTGGGGGGAATATGGGATTAAGTACGGCGGGTTCCGCACCAATAATCTCAACTCCGGGGCCTGCAATGGGGCAGCCTTGACCATCAACTTCTACACCCCGTGGAGTGCCTGGGCATAAATCGAACTCATCAAGCACGCCGTCATTGTCGCTGTCGTTACTACAAAGCGCAGGATCGATAAGACATGGGTCTGGCTCGGTGATCGGGCAGCCTTGCTCATCAACAGGAAACGGAGACTCGATAATGCACTGGTCTGCAAAATCAGGCGTGCCATCACCATCAACATCAAAAGCGAATTCAGGGTTAAAGTCAGTCAGCACATCTTCAAGGTCTGGGCGGCCGTCAAAGTCAGAGTCTGGGTTAAAGCGATCAGTGCCGAGTACGGCTTCTTGCTCGTCTAAAATGCCATCGCCATCAGAATCGACCTGCGGAAACCAGTTACCAATATCCATCACTTGTACAGGGTTTAAATCCTGCAGGAGTTTTGGCAAGTTACTGATCGCTGCATCAATATCGCCTTCCATTACGTTGCGGTCAAAACCTTGTAAGCCAAGCGACATGATGCTGGTGGTTTCACCTGGGCGCAGCACAATGCGATAAGTAATGCGAATCTCATCACCCTGCTGGAATGCTGCAATCGGCTGTAGTGCAGTTTCACCGTTAGACCAGTTGAACACATGCCCTACCATTGGGTCGCCTTCAAAAACTGGCAAGCTGGAGAAGCTGCTAGAGCTTGAACTAGAGCTGATTGGCGGGAAGATAATAGGCGTGCTAGAGCTCGATAAAATCACTTCACTTGAACTTGAGCCAAAACTAGGTTCGCTGCCTACCGAGCTAATAAATAACTCGCTCGAACTTGTAGGCTCGGGGAATACAAAGCTACTGCTTGAACCAAACTCTAGCTCACCAGAAGCAGAGCCAAACGACTCACTTGTAGGGAAGATCGGCACGCTGCTTACACTACTTGTACTGCTGAAGCTCGAAGTGCTTGAAGGGATTGGGAAGGGGAAAGGTATTGAAGAGCTGCTAAAACTCGAACTTGATGGGAAGAAAAAGCCATCATCAGTAATGATGTATTGATCTGTCACATCAAATACTTGGTCGCCAGAGCTGGTCACCAGTACATTAGTCCCGCCATCTGAACCTAAGTTAGTCGATAGGGTAACTTCGAGCACTTGCAATTGGCTGCTGGTATTCGTGAAGCTATCAATAAAGCGCGCAAATTTGGCACCCTGCGGTACGGAGACATGCCGGCTAACTTCAACACCGGGCAGCATATTACGGTTAATCAGTGATGCGCCTCGGCCATTGTCATCAAAGCGCACTTGCTCTTCGAAGAACTGCAAGCCATTCACGTTCAGCACAAAGCCACCATCAAAGGCATCGTTTGTACCATCGCCAATTTCACCACCGTTTAAAATATCCCAGCGGAAGCCATGGCCATCAGTCAATACAAGCGGCAAACTTGGTGGCCCAAAGCTATCATCGCTTGGGTCAAGTGGGTTCGTGCCTGAAATCACTTCTTCGAAATCGCTCACACCACCGAAGTCGGTATCTGGATTCAGCGGGTTAGTGCCGAAAACATTCACCTCTTCGCCATCTGCAAGATTATCGAAATCTGAATCTGGGTTAAAAGGATCCGTGCCAATTTCAAATTCTTGCTGGTCGGTTAGGCCGTCAAAGTCGCTGTCGTTTGTACCGACAACGGGGCAACCGGCCGAGTTAACCTCTTGGCCAAGGAACGTATCTGGGCATTCATCTTCAATGTTGATAACACCATCACCATCTTGATCCTCAAAGTCTAGGATGGGTAAACAACCATCGGGCTCCACGCCGCCAAAAAGCCCAAGGAATTCTTCTGGGGTGAACGGGCATTCATCCGCAAAGTCGGGGACACCATCATTGTCGGAATCCACCAAAATCGCACAACCATTGCCATCAACCGGGGTGTTTGGCGGTGTCATTGGGCATTCGTCGAATTCATCAAAAATGCCGTCACCATCGCTATCGCTTGGGCGCTGGCTTTCCGAACAGCCCGCAAAGTCGACCTCTTCACCCAATGGCGTATCGGGGCATTGGTCTTCAAGGTTAATAACAGCATCGCCGTCTTGATCGTCAAACTCTGGAATCGCAACACAGCCATCAGGCGTAATGCCGAAGATGTCGCGGAAGTCCTCCGGAGTAAACGGGCACAAGTCTAGGTTATCGGGTACACCGTCGTTATCGCCATCGCCAAATACTTGGCAGCCAGCAGCATCAACTTCAACCCCTGCTGGGGTATCCGGGCATTGATCAATCGCATCTTCAATGCCATCCCCGTCGCTGTCTAAGTTCAAAGTGTCGGTGAACGCGAAGAAGACTTTGTCTTTACCGCATGCGCCTTTTAAGAGTGCGCGAGTACCGTCTGCAGGTTCTAGATTACCGCGCTCGGGGTGAATACACAGGCCAGATTCAATGTGTTTTACGGCGCCTTTATTGGTGTGTTTAAACGCCATTTTGGCGCCACCGCAACGTGGCGCCAACTTGATACGATCAAGCGCATTCACATCATTTAATGGCCCTTCCGGTTTAATACAGCGGCCAGACACCACATGCTGAATGCTGCCATTATTAAGCCAGCGATAGCGCTGTTCAGGCAAACCTTCACAGCTATTGAATACGACTTGCGTGCGCTTATTGGGGTCAAAGGGGTTATTGGTTGGGGAGAGGCATTTACCGGAGCTTTCTTGGATAAGAAAGCTACCGTCTTCGGTCGTTTGCGCTTGAGACGCAGACGCATAAATCGCCGCACTGCACAAGGCAGCGAGGAGCAAAGACTTACGTTCCATAATGGTATCCTTAGTAACTTAATAAGTTATCGATAGTGGCCTGATGTCCTTGACGTCCACTCAGGCGATGCAGACTTTACCTATCAAAATAATATAAAAACAGCGCGTAATTCCCAAAATTACAATTTATTAACATAGCCATTAAAAAAGGGGCTCTACAGCAAGCTCGGGCATTACTCGGCTTAGCTTACAATGTGGGCACATAAAAACTGCATTACACGAAAGACGCTAAAATTTGCGCACATATGGTAAGGAAAGCGTGATTGGAAATCACAAACAGCACATTTAACACGAAGCCTATTGGTAAAAGCAGCACTGCCTCGCGAGATAATGATATAGCGGGACAGGCACTTGCTTTCCTGAGGCAGGGATTTAAACCTAAAGAACACCAACCTATTGATTTAAGTGATTTTTGTTATGGATGTCCCCGATTAGTTCGTTACTCGCTAGCTTGTTCGGTGTGACGATTGATAATTTATTGAGAGAAGATGGCGGCCAGTCGATTAAAAATAAGCGCGGCCCAGCCTCAAAGCTGCAACAACGCTTTGAACAGGTCAGCACGCTACCAAGGAGTAAACAAAAATTCATTACAGATATGCTCGATGTGCTAATCAAACAACAGCAATCCGTCTAAATTACAGGCCATAAAAAAGCCGCTAAGGCTGTGAAGCTTTAGCGGCTTTTGGGTATAGCACTGAAATTATCGATTATAAGAAAATCAGGCTAATAATCAAAACGACTGAAAACGAGTGCCTGTCCCGGCTATTGCTCAAAGTTTATATGTGGCTTTAAATCACTCATACATACCACACCAACATGATCATTTAATGCAGTTAAATACTCAGAGTCTTTATTAAGGCCAAACGAATCGGATGAAGAGAGCTTAATAATAATACCGTAACGAGACCTTTCAGCGAACAATACAGATTTAATACCCTCTAATTTACCTTGAGTAATATTCCTAGAATCCACGCCAAGTAATCTTATCTGAGATCGGTCTTGAGAAAACCCAATATCACCCCACTTAAAACTCGCCGGATAATAGAAACTCCCCGGAATCATTAAACCGCCACCTTTAACGAAATTTCTTGGAAGCTTTCCTTCAGGGATGTTTTGTGAAACCCAGTTAATAAGCAACTCTTGCAATCTTTGATCTTTAGCTTTTACCAGCAGGCTATCGCAGTAATCATCTTGCTCCTCCGCAGAACAAGATAAAACCAGCATGGCAAGAAAAATTACCAACGAAATATTTTTAATGGTTTTACTCATCAATTAATTCCCATAATTAGAGTTGTAATTTTCATAACCACGCCGCGCAAAAGTAAATGCTCTCGAAGCATTAAACGCCTGACTTAAATTATGTCCGATTGGCTCCCCGCGCCCGATAGCTCTTAGGTTGTGAAAGACAACCGCGCCCCGAAGAGATGTCAACCCATAGCCACCACTGCCCCAATAACATAATAATTGATGTCAGACCCATTCCTTGCTCCACCATAAAACCCCTCAATATTAAATGACCGAGCCCTATACTCCCGACCAAAGAAGAAGCCATCTGCATTTTCTGCTGTTTGCCTAAAATCCGCTTCTCCCATTCCTGCAACACTTAAAGAAGCAATAAAACCTAAATCTTCCCCCATAATTGCCTGAAAATCGGCTGATGAGACAGGTATAACAGCATCGCTTGGATTATTGGACATGAAATTATTAATTCTATTTTTAGCTCCATCTGCAGTAACCCCCTCTTGTGCAGATGCATGCACCCGACACAACATCGTACCAACAACACGGTTTTGCCCAGAGCACATGCGCCTTTGAGCAACATTTTACCCGACACATTCCACCAACGCCGTGATTTTTTCCCGACGCGAGTTTTGCTCA
>NZ_CEXWTU010000260.1:0-6464 GCF_982758155.1 Marinagarivorans sp.
CCTCGAATGAAATCACCATTAACTGGAATGCCC
Source organism: Marinagarivorans sp. (assembly GCF_982758155.1). Lineage (NCBI taxonomy): Bacteria > Pseudomonadati > Pseudomonadota > Gammaproteobacteria > Cellvibrionales > Cellvibrionaceae > Marinagarivorans > Marinagarivorans sp. The sequence goes on from NZ_CEXWTU010000260.1 coordinate 34, forward strand.
CACTCGCCTGGGTTGTGGCCTATTTAGATGAAGCCGCAGGCTCTAGTACCCCGCAGGGTGAAAAGCTAGCTTCCTGCCCTATTCCTACAGCAGACTCAAACACAACCCCACCCCCCAACCAAGCTAATAGAAGAAAAAGCGGAGGCGCTAGCCTTTGGTTCGGGCTCATCGCATTACTGCTAATCCCACGCCGCTTGCGCAACGGTATGAACAAAAAGCCTTAAGGTTCCCATTTAAACGGTTGCGGGCATTGCTCTGCAACCGTTTAAACGGCACCCCTAAACTTCAAAACCTATAAACCGCGCGAAAAACAACTCCCCCCCCCCAACACAACGGTGCCATGCCTAGAGAGGCAATAACTAGCTCGGACAAGCACTCGTTTTACCAAGCCTCTTGCAAAAAATAACCCCTAGTTATTAGCCAGAAGTTATTAGCGCCTCTCATCATATAGGCGAGACACACACCATATTTGGCCAAAATGAAAAACAATCAATAAAACTTAGTGTCGTTATGTTTTTAGCGTGCCGCTCCTGCCTTATTACGTGCCTGCCCCGCCAACTTGTTTAATTAATAGACGCTTAGGCAAACTTGACCTCTATAAATAAGCCATGCTTTACGCGCCATTAAAGGTAAACACATTTTGGGGGACAGACACTCTACTCTCGAGCCTACCTGAGTAGCTGCAATCGTTTGCCTCACTAGACGAAGGTGCCTGCTATCTCAGCAAGGCGCTCGAAGAGGCAAAGGCGCATGCCGGAAAATATCATTAGCTTAAGTCTGGCCAGCACAACTGTAGCTTCCATATGTTGCACTGCACCTACTGACTCAGCGTTTGCGTCGTTACTTACACCCCAATCCTAACCGCTTAAGTTAATCACATTGATGCGGGCCTAGGTCGACGAGTAAGGCATCGAGGCAGTTGCGGAAACAGGATACTGGCATTATTGGATAAAGTATTTTTTCCTCTGCCCTAGGAATTAATTCAGAAAAAATAATCCGCAACTTTTTTGGCCAGCACCCGTATAGCTCTAAAACCATAACAAAAAAGGATCACTATTATGACTCAACGTACCAATACACTCATGTTAAGTATTTTGGTCGCTGGCCTGTGTGCTTGCAACGGGCAAGGAGCTAACCAAACGGGTGTAATTAATACCAACAGTAGCCAAATCGGCATTGAACTATTCCCGGAGGTCCAAGTGGGGGTAAGCTTCAATGATGCGGGTTTGCAGAAATGCCTAGAGCATGAGCGACACTCTTGGAAGAAGGAGGGCTTGGTTTACGCTCACCAAGTGAAGACATTTTCCTGTACGACTCGCTTCTCTCCGTCGATAGAAGAGCTAGATGTTTTTAGTCATTTGGAAAAACTCTCCCTGCAGGCATATAACATCAAGGAGTTGAACCTTACAGCCTTCCCCCACTTAAACCATTTGGACTTATACTCTAGAGAACTGCTAACCATTGACTGGGGTAATGCAACGAACTTGCAATCGATTTCCCTTTCGTCGCCCAACATTAAGGAGCTGGACCTTACAACCTTACCCCAATTAAATCATTTATATATAAAGGCTCCAGAATTGCTAACCATTGACTGGGGTGATAAACCTAGTTTGCAATCGCTATCACTAGACTCCTTTCAAGGCGAACCGCTGTTTTTAAATGACTTCCCACAGTTAAACGACCTGCATTTTTCTTCTGCCGGAAAACAAAGTCCTCTGAGCATTGGCCAATTGCCCGCATTGACCAGATTGTCTGTGGAATCCGCAGTAGTCAACGAATTGACACTGGCCAAAACGCCTAAACTAACCGAGCTGATTATTCAAGACAGCGCAGTTCTGCCTAACCTAAGTTTTGCCGATGCTCCTCACTTACGGGAACTCTTAATATTTTCCTCACAGCAGAGCACGCTAGACTTAAGCGATAATAAAGCCCTAGAAACTCTGTTTTTAAAAAAGGGGGATTGGAAAACCTTAAACTTACCCACTCAAAGCAGCTTAACTTCATTTGGCGCAAGTGAGACGCAACTGAGTCACTTGGATTTAAGCTCAAGTAAAAAACTCCGGGGTATTTATATAAATAACAACCCCAACCTGAGCGAGCTAAGCCTGCCCGAAGTATTCTCGGATCTAAGAAAATGGGATTTAAAGCACAACATGCTTACCCACTTCCCTCAAAGCAGTTTCCCTCAGTTGAAAGAGCTCAACTTATCCGGCAACCCTTTAACCTCTTTATCATTGGCTAATATGCCCGCCTTAACCAACCTATACTATCGAGGTGACAACAGTACACCCGCGTCACTGCAAACCCTAGACTTGAGTATAGCTCCTGCTTTGGAATGGGCCGAAGTTAGTGGCGCAGGTTTGCAAGAGATCAGCATCGGTAATTTACCACTCTTAAGTCTGCTTAATCTTAATAATAACCGCTTAACTCAGCTGCAACTGGATCAAGTCACAGCATTGGAGCAGCTCATGGTCAGCACGAATCAGTTGAGCGAGCTTAATACCATGAACAATACCGAATTAACTCGGTTAGAGGCGGCACACAACCATGTAAGTGAGCTTCCCCTTGTTCATTTACCGGAATTACAGTATCTGAATGTCTCCGACAATCAACTTCAGCATTTGGACCTATCCCACCTTACTTGGGAATCATTCAATAGCTCCCACTTGCTGGCGGCAGATAATCAGCTGAAATCCATAAGTTTTCCCTTAGCCGAACCAGAGTCAGCTCTAGTAATCATCGATGCTTTAGACCTTTCAGGCAATCAACTCACTGAGCTGAATTTTGCAAATACTAATTTTTTCTTTCTGAAACTTATCCTGCACAACAATCCAGACTTAAATATTTTATTCAGCGCTGAATTTTTTACGAAAATCTTCAGCTGGACCAACACCAAAATCACCTGCGAAGTGGTTAATCAAACCAAATTCATCGATGACGCCTGCTTGCCGACCGAGGATGAATAAGCCATCAACAGGCTGGCGGTGAGAAGGGAAACATCAATAGGGTGAGGGGGCAACGGCCCTATTCCAGCAGCAGACTCCAACACAGCCCCACCACCCAACCAAGCCAAAACGAATAACGGGGACAGGCACTCGTTTTTACCAGCCAAAAAATGGACCTTTATGAGCAGGTCCAGCTGGCCAGCATCTTACAAGCCTGTAAAAGCGCCAACTCAATGGCTGAGGCAGGCAGAAAGCTCTTTAACATCAGCCGGCAAGAAAAGTCTTCGAACAACGACTCGCACCGAGTAAGGCAATTGCTAAGCAAATACAATATCCGCTTCGAAGATATTTGTTAAACACCAACAAATCAAAGCATCTTATTCAATTGAATTATTTAGCCGCACTAGCTCTTTTTTCCGAACAATCTTTCTGTTTTTTCGTGTGTGAATCTAAATCTAGAATTATGGACTCTATACGTTGTATATTTTCAAATATATCTGTAATTAAAACAGCATTACTAGTAGCGTTTGCAGCAAGGTGCGCATGCTGAGGAACCAGCGGTCGAATCAAAGGCAGTAAAGTGGCAACGCAAGCATTTTGCACATAAATTATCTTTGATAAGATTTGACTAGGGTAATATTCTTCACCTTCTGTATACGAGGAAATAGCGCTATGTCGAAGATATTTTTTACCCTTTACAACATATATTTCACCTTCTTTATAAATGGCATAATTATGCACATTAAGAATGGTAGATAATTCAGAATAACTAACAATAGTAGGATTTATACCAGAGCTATGCTGGGTGATATTTCTGAGCTCTTCTGGATACATTATTTTGATATCGTTATTTTTAGCCAACACTTTTACCAGTGAGCTCAGCGTAACACTTGCTCCCCCTTCTTCAGTCGCATGTCCATAAGCCGCATTTACACCCATACAAAAAACTATCGAAATTAATAACCGTCGAAACATACTCATACCCTTTTTACCACCATTAATAATGTTTTTAATTAAATATTTCGGCTAACCCACTCTACCCAATAACCTCACACTTAAAGACCTTAATAATCCTCATCGTTCCATACTTAGTTAATTTAGCACGCTAAATAAGTACTATTTTAACGTGGAACTTTTCCAGACGTACGCGCACCAGAAGGAGCTAGACGATTAGCTGTGCAAAAAAGATATTTACAACGATCTCAATATCCACTGCGAGCCTACATACGCCGCCCCACCTTTTCGCCCCCTATATCAAGGCAAAAAGCTAACGCATTTCGAGACACCCCAAACGCTCAATCATTACGGTCCAATAACGAGAAGCTAACACCCGCCTTAGCACAGAAAATGGATATCATAGTATCCATAAATGATGATTTTAGCCTACAATGGATAACATAATACCCAAATAGGTTTTCGTGCATACGCATTACCATTCTTAACGATACTAATGTTAGCCAAGCTTTTGCCGCACACTTACGCGGCTTACGCAAACAGGCCAAAATGTCGCGCGAGGCGTTAGCTAAACGCAGCTGCGTACCCGCCGCAACGACTAAAAATTTTGAACTTACTGGGCATATTTCTTTTCGGTAACCCTTACTGCTGGGGCAATCACTGGATTCCCTTGCGCGCCTTTATGAGCTTACAACAACGTCATCCTCACCGCGCCAGACAACACACCCGGCCGACATAGAAGAGGCGCTGAAAGGTGGAATTTAAACCCGCTCAAAAGCTGGAGATTCACCGCATACTGTCATCCGGTGAAGAGGCTTTCGTTGGCAGGCTGACACAAAATCGACAAGGTGTGCCTCCCCCTACACGCGCCCCTTTAAGCGCCCTAATGAAAAAGCCGTTTCGATAACGACTCCTAAACATTATGCTCCTCGGTAATAGCTACTGCATTACCCTAATACGTATACCCCTATACGGATGCAATGTCCAATAAAGGGCTTCCCGCCCGATGCGTCACTCTAATAATCTACCTCCTTGCAGGCCTTCTGCGCTTAATTGGATAATCTATTATTGCCTCACCCCTTAAATACCAACAAATCACAGCATCTTATTCAATTGAACTATTTCACAGCACTAACTCTTTTTTCCGAACAATCTTTCTGTTTTTTCGTATGTGAATCTAAATCTAGAATTATGGATTCTACCCGCTGTATATTTGAATATATGTCGGTAACAACTATGGTATTGCTCGCCACATCACCCGCCAAGTGTGCGAATGTGGAAACCAAAGGCCTAATGGAGGGAAGCAAGCGCGACACGCATGCATTTTCCACACGAATCACTTTTGTAATAGCCTGACTAGGCAGATAACTCCCCCCATCATTAAAATGGGGAATGGGGCTAGAGCGAATACGCCGCTTTTTAACCACAACGTGAAGCCCCCCCTCTTTATACATCAAATAATCATGCATACTAAGCATTATCGATAATTCGGAATAGCTGATCGCACTAAGATTAAAATCAACGCTATGGAATTTAATCCCCGCCAGTTCACCAGGATATATAATTTTAATGTCGTCACTTTCGGCCAACGTTTCAACCAATGAGCTTAGCGTAACGCCAACCTCACTATCAACTTCAACTTCAGTATTTGCACAAGCAGAATTTACAGCCACACAAAAAATCACTAAAACCAATAACCGCCGATATATTCCCATCACTTATCACCCCCTTTTATATTTTCAATTAACACTTTAAATTTTAAAAAACTTAACATCAAAGATATTAATAGCTTTTCAGTTTAACTTTTAATTTTTTTCACACTAAAAAATCTGCACACCAACGAAGGAAATACGTTTCATCTGCCGTGCACGAACAACTACCCATTCATACTGCCGAGACCAAGAATGCAAGACAAGGAAGTTATTTCACAACAGCGAATCAAACATAAAAAGATTGACTCTATACTGCGCTCGGCACCGACCAGCATAAAAGTTGGATTAATATGCACTTAATTAATTCATCGTACAGGCAAGCTAATTTGAAGCTTACAAGGTTTGCCAACGCGTAGCTTGGGCAATCTAGCTCGGGGGTTCACACAGAGTAAAAGAAAGGATTCGCTTCAAACTTCTAGCGAGAAAAAATTATCACTTACCTCGCGCACCCAGCTGATGAAGCTAACTATTTTTCGTCAAACAATTTTTCTGTTTTTTCGTATTAACATCCACCTCCTCAATAACTGACTCAACCCTCTGTATATTTGCAAATATATCTGTAATTAAAACAGCATTACTAGTAGCGTTTACAGCAAGGTGTGCATGATGCGGAGCCAGAGGCCTAATCAAAGGTAGTAAAGTGGCAACGCAAGCATTATTCACATAAATTATCTTTGATAGAATTTGACTAGGGTAATATCTTTCACCTTCTTTATACGATGGAACACCGCTATGGCGAAGATATCGCGCACCCTTTACAACATGTATTTCACCTTCTTTATAAATGGCATAATTATGCACATTAAGAATGGTAGATAAT